>JBKPRV010000542.1:0-5160 GCA_046734715.1 Actinomycetota bacterium
CCCCCGCAGCGCCCGGGCCGCCCCATCACCGGGATGTCGGCCGTGCTGCTGCCGTGCGGTCCCGGCGGCGAGGTCGACTGGGCCGCCCGGGCGGCCGGCGTCGAGCGCACCGCGGCGGCCGGGCTGGTCCCGGCCGTCAACATGGACACCGGCTACGGCCCCGTCCTCGACCCCGCCGCCCGGGCCCGCGTCCTGGAGCTCACCGCCGCCACGCTGGCGGGCGCCGAGCCGGTCCCGGGGTGGTCGTTCGTGGCCGGCGCCCACGTGGACGGCGACGACCCGCGGTTCGACACCGGCGCCCACCAGGCAGCGCTGGACGAGGTGGCGGCGGCGGGCGGGGTGCCGATCCTGTTCCCGTCGGCCGGGCTGGCGGCGCTGGACGAGGGCGAGCTGGCCGGCGCCCACGCCGCGGTCGCCGGTGCCGTGGACCGGCTGCTCGGCTTCGAGCTGGGCCGCCAGTTCCACCCCCTCGGCCGCGTCTGGGACCTCGACACGTTCACCGCCATCCTGGAGATCCCCGAAGTGGTGGGGGCCAAGCACTCGTCGCTGTCCCGGGCTCCCGAGTGGGACCGGGTGGCGGTCCGGGACCGGTGCCGGCCCGAGTTCCTGGTGCTCACCGGCAACGACCTGGCCATCGACATGGTGCGGTGGGGCAGCGACTACCTGCTGGGCCTGTCGACGCTGGCGCCCGACGCATTCGCGCGCCGCGACCAGCTGTGGGAGCAAGGCGACGCCCGGGCCCTGGAGCTCGACGACGCGCTCCAAGCGCTGGGGGCCGTGGCGTTCCGGGACCCGGTCCCCGCCTACCGCCACGACGCCGCCCTGGTGTGGCGGCGGCGGGGCTGGGCGCGCACCGCCGACGTCCACCCGACGAGCCCGACCCGCCCGCCCGGCGAGGACGACGTGCTGGCGACGCTGCTGGAGCGGCTGGACGAGGCCATGGCGGCGGCGACGTGAGCTTCGACTTCCCGGCCGGGCAGGGCGGCTGGCACTACGCCTGGGACCACCGGCGCAAGCCGCACGTCCACCCGCTGGCCACGCCTGCGGGCGTCGTGCTCACGCGGGTCGAGCCGCCCGACCACCCGTGGCAGCGGGGCCTGTGGTTCGTGGTCAAGTTCGTGGACGGCGACAACTTCTGGGAGGAGTTCGAGCCGCCGGGCTACGGCGTCCAGCGCCACGACGGCGCGCCGGCCCGGTCGGCGGATGCCATGGAGGGCGAGCTCGACTGGATCCGGCCCGACCGCCAGACGGTCGCGGTGCGGGAGCGGCGCCGGCTCACCCACGTCCCGCTGGGCGACGACGCCTACGCGGTGGACTGGGACGTGACGCTGGTGCCCGCCGCCGACGCGGTGCTCGACCGCACGCCGTTCACAGGCACGTGGGGCGGGTACTCCGGCCTGGCTTTCCGCGGCCGGGAGGACTGGCACGACACCCGCCTGCTGCTGGACGACGGCGCCGAGCGCGACCGAGTGGCGCCCCAGCCGTCACGGTGGTGCGACCTGTCGGGCACCGCCGACGGCCGGCCGGTGGGCGTGTGCGTGCTCGACCACCCGGCCAACCCGTCGCACCCGGTCCCGTTCTACGCCACCTGCCGGGCGGGCGAGGGCTACGGCGACGGCTGGGCCAACACGGTCTACCCGGCCTTCCTGTGGGACGGCCCGCTGACCCTTGCCGCGGGCGACCGGCTGCGGTTCCGCTACCGGGTCGTGGTCCACGACGGCGCGTGGACGGCCGGCCAGGCCGGCGCGGCCTGGGAGCGCTGGGCCTCAGACTCGTAGGACGTGCTCGCGGATCGCCTCGCCGATCTGCCGCATCCCGGCGAGGACGGCGTCACGGGATCGGTCGCCCACGCTCGCCGGGTCGCTCCAGTTGACGAGGACGGCGTATGCGACCCGGCGCTCCGGACCGTCGGCAATCCCGACGTCAGCGCGAACGCCGACATTGGTGCCGGTCTTGTTCCACAGCCGGACCCCGCGGTCGCGCTCGGCGTGCGCCAGCGGATCGAGGCCGAAGGCACTGGCGACCATCGACAGGTCGGTGCTCGGGACCAGCCAGCCCAGCAGGAGGGCACCGACGCCCTCACTCAGGGCCGAGCCGTCGTCCATGGCCAGCAGGCGCAGGAGCTGAGCCAGCTCGCGTGCGGTGCCGGACGAGAGGCGCGGCGGATCGTCCTCGGTCCGCACGTCGCGGACGCGGTCATGCAGCCGGACCGTCTCGAGCCCGAGAAGCTCGCTCCGACGGTGGACCGAGTCCAGGCCCAGGTAGCCCAGCAGCACGTTGGTCGCCAGGTTGTCGCTCACCGCACCGATGAGCATGGCGACGTCCGCCAGGCACAGCTCGTCGACCACCAGGTGCTGCCAGAGGCCCGAGTCGGCCACGCGATCTGCGTCTGATCGACGAACCATGGTCCGCAGGTCGGCTTCGCCCCGGTTGACCCGCTCGCCCAGCTCCACGAGCGCGATCAGCTTGCCGATGCTCGCGGTCGACACACAGATGTCGGGACCGAGCTCCGCCAGCGATCGGCCCGATGCCACATCGATCACCGAGACGGACCACACCGCCTCGCGGCCACCACAGGCCGCTTGATCGACGGCTGGTTGAACACCGGGCATCGGCCCAACGTACCGGCCACTTCGCGCCGGACGCGAGGCTCGGAGAGGACCTAGGGTGCATTCGTTCCGTACGAGCCGGAGGTGCAACGATGCCCGAGCGAGATCACTACATTCCCGGCGTCCCGTGCTGGGTGGACACCAGCCAACCCGACCCCGAGGCCTCCCTCGACTTCTACCGGGGCCTGCTCGGGTGGGAGTTCGAGGACGTGATGCCCCCGGGCTCCGAAGGCAAGTACTACATGGGACGCCTGCACGGCGGCGACGTGGCCGCGGTCGGGTCGGCGCCTCCGGGCAGCCCGCCCATGGCCGTCTGGAACACCTACATCGCGGTGACGAACGCCGACGAGACGGCCGCGAAGGTCCGTGAGGCCGGTGGCACCGTGTTCGCGGAGCCGTTCGACGTCATGGACGCCGGGCGCATGGCCGTGTTCGCCGACCCCGAGGGCGCTGTGTTCTCCGTCTGGCAGGCCAAGGACATGATCGGCGCCGGGGTGGTCAACGAGGCCGGCTCGCTGAACTTCAACGGCCTGGCCACCCGCGACCCCGCCGGGGCCAAGGCGTTCTACGGCGCGGTGTTCGGGTGGACCACGCTCGACCTCGGCGGCGGCGCCGAGATGTGGACCCTGCCGGGCTACGGCGACGACCTGGAGCGCGACAACCCCGACCTCCGCAAGATGCTGGCGGACACGGGCGGGCCTCCCGGCTTCGAGGACGTCGTGGCCAGCATCAACCCCATCCCCGACGACCAGCCGGACACCCCGCCGCACTGGAGCGTCACGTTCGCGGTCGAGAACGCGGACGCCACCGCGGAGCGGGCGGCCCAGCTCGGGGGGACGGTGGTGGTCCCGCCGATGGACGCCCCCTGGGTCCGGATGACCGTGCTCACCGACCCGCAGGGAGCCATGTTCATCGGCAGCCAGTTCGTGGCCGAGAACGCGGGCCTCGGCGGCTAGAGACCGACCCGGGGCCTGCAGGTCGCCTGCAGGCCCCGCCGCGGTCCTACCCCGGTCAGGCGGGGGTCGGCTGGGTGATTCGGCCCTGGTTGCCGAACGGGTCGCGGAACCCGCAGTCGATGCCGTAGGGCTGCTGGGTCGGCTCCTCGAGGAACTCGACGCCCTTGGCCTTCAGCTCGTCGTAGGTCTTGCGGCAGTCGTCGGTGGTGAGGATCAGCGACAGGCCCATCGCGCCCTTGGTGACCAGGTCACGGACCTGGGCGGCGGCCTCGTCGGTCATTCCCGGCGGGCCGGGCTTCTCCAGCAGGATGTGGTGGTCGGGGTTGCCCGGGACGCTGACCGTCAGCCAGCGCATGAAGCCGAGGTCGACGTCGGCGGTGACCTCGAGGCCGAGCTTGCCGACGTAGAAGTCGAGGGCCTCGTCCTGATCGAGCACGAAGATGCCGGAGTGACTGATGCTGTTGAACATGCCCGGCACGCTAGGCAGGCACCCGGACCGTGCCTTCTCCGAAACTGCTCGGTCGCGACCAGCTCATGGTGAAGCAGTTCGGCACCGGGTCCGGCTTCGGGGCCTGCCGCCGGAAGGCTGACGGCGACCGACCGACGATGTCGCTGAACGTCCGGCTGAAGGTGCCGAGGCTGGAGAAGCCGACCGCGAAGCAGATGTCGGTCACGCTGCGGTCGGAGTTGCGGAGCAGGGCCATGGCCCGTTCCACCCGGCGGCGTTGGAGGTAGCGGTGGGGCGTCTCGCCGAACGTGGCCCGGAACGTGCGGATGAAGTGGGCCTCGGACACGGCCGCGACCCGCGCCAGGGCGGGGATGTCCAGCGGCCGGGCGTAGTCGCGGTCGATGGCGTCGCGGGCGCGCAGCATCCAGCGGTTGCGCTCCTCCTTCGACCCGGGCGGGATGGCGCCGGCAGTCATCGCCCCCACCCTAGGCAGCCGGGGCCAGCAGCTGGTCGACGAGGATCCCGGTCAGCCACTGCTCGTACCGGGCGGGCGGCCAGCCCCGGTCCGACACGAGCAACTGGTACACCTCGGGGGACATGAGGGCGTGGATGATGTCGGCCGCGTCCTCCTCCCGCAGCGAGGGCCGTAGGGCCTCCGCGCCCGCCAAGGAGCGCGCCACGAGGCCCTGCCCGCGTTCCCGCTCCCGGGCCAGCTCGTAGAGCAGGGCGGCCGCGTCGGGATCCGAGCTCGCGGCGCTCACGAGGATCCGGTAGATCGAGGCGGTCCTCGCGTTCACCTGGGCGGCTATGCCGACGAAACCCGCCAGCTGGGCCCTCGGATCCGGATCGGTGAGGAGCGACTGGACGTGGGGGCGGTCCGGCAGGGGGACGGCCCGGTCGTCGCCGACGATGGACACGTCGAGCAGCGACTTGAGGATGCCGGACTTCGACGAGAAGAGCCGGTACACGGTCGCCGGCGGGACGTCGGCCCGCTCGCTGATCGCCTCGATGGTGGTGGCGCCGTAGCCGCGCTCGAGGAACAGGGTCCGCGCCGCCTCGACCACCGCCGCCCGAGCCAGACGGGTCCGGGCCTGTGGGCGCCTGCCGTCTGATCGCTCTTCCCTCTTGACGTCAGCCACGTTTTGAG
>JBKPRV010000543.1:0-5572 GCA_046734715.1 Actinomycetota bacterium
GGACGAGGGCTTGCGTGCCGGGATCAAGATCCGGTCGACCTACCCCGAGACGGCGGTGCTGATCCTCTCCCAGTACGTCGAGCCGGCCTACGCCACCGAGCTCCTCGCCGACGGCCGCGGCCGGGTCGGCTACCTCCTGAAGGACCGGGTCTTCGACGTCGCCGACTTCATCGAGGCCGTTCACCGGGTCGGCGAGGGGGGTGCCGCGCTCGACCCGCAGGTGGTGGCCCAGCTCGTCGCGCGGCACCGGCGCGGCAGCCCGCTTGACCGCCTGAGCGACCGGGAGCGTGAGGTGCTCGGGGCCATGGCCGAGGGCCGGTCCAACGCCGCCATCGCCCAGACCCTCGTGCTCACGATCGGCGCGGTCGAGAAGCACATCGCCAACATCTTCACCAAGCTCGACCTCCCGCCGTCGGAGAGCGACAACCGCCGCGTGCTGGCGGTCCTGGCCTACCTGCAGCAGGATCTGCAGGCCTGAGAGCTTGCTTTCTCATGAACGATTGATGAATCCCGGGTGAACGGGCTGAGCGTCCCCGGGGAACCAGCAGAAGCCATGAGGTCTCTGCGCTAAGGTAGTGGGACAAGTGCGTGGAGCGGTCGCCCAGGCCGCAGGGTGGTGCCCGTGCCGGTCGATCCGTCGTCATCGCAGATCGAGGTCCCGAGGCCACGGCGTGGCCTCGTGCATCGTCACACCCTGGTGCAGAGGCTCGTGGACGCCGACCAGTCGGCGGTCGTGGTGATCCAGGCGCCGCCCGGGTACGGCAAGACGACGCTGATGGCCCAGTGGGCCGGGCAGCTGCAGCCGCGTGCGGCCTGGCTGTCTCTGGCCGCCGACGACGACGATCCGGTGCTGCTCCTGCGCCACCTCGACGCCGCCATCCGCCGGGTCGACTCGCTCGACTTCGAGACGGAGCAGGTGGCATCGCCCGGCGCGGCCCTGCTCGGCGCCCGCCGGCTGGCGTCGGCGGTGGCCGCGATCCCCGAGCCGATCACGCTCATGCTCGACCACGTCGAGGCCGTCAGCAGTGTGGACAGCCGGGACGTGATGACCGAGGTGGCGCTGGGACTGTCCGCGCAGGGATCACGGGTCGCGTTCGCCTCGCGGGAGCCGATCAACCTCCCGACGGGGCGTTTGCGGGCCAACGGCGGCCTGGTGGAGATCGGGGCCACGGAGCTGGCCATGTCGGCCGAGGAGGCGCCCGAGCTGCTCCGGCGCGCCGGGGTGGACGTCGGTCGCACCGACGTCGCCGGCCTCGTCGAGCGGACCGAGGGCTGGCCGGCCGGTCTCTACCTGGCGGCTCTCGCCATGCAGGCGGCGCCGGCCAACCGGGACGTCGGCTTCACCTTCTCCGGCGACGACCGCTTCATGTCCGACTACGTCCGGTCCGAGCTGCTCGATCACGTCTCGCCGGACGAGGTCGAGTTCCTGACCCGCACCTCGGTGCTCGATGTCCTGAGCGGACCGCTGTGCGATGCGACGCTGGGCGCGCTGGGATCGCACCGCATCCTCGAGGAGCTGGAGTCGAGGAACCTCCTGATCGTCCCGCTCGACCATCGGCGTGAGGCGTACCGGTACCACCAGCTGTTCCGCGAGCTGCTGCGCGCCGAGCTCGACCGCCGGGAGCCGGGTCGGGCCGCGGGCCTGCACCGCAACGCCGCGGCGTGGTGCGAGGCCAACGGTCAGGGCGAGGTGGCGCTCGGCCACGTCCAGGCGGCTGGCGATGTCGCCGACGCGGCCCGCCTGGTCCTCGAGCTCGCCCAGCCCGTGTGGGCGAGCGGCCGGGTCAGCACGGTGAGGCGCTGGATGGACTGGCTCGAGGAGCGTCGGGTCGTGTCCAACTACCCCGAGGTGGCCATCCACGGTGCCCTGATCTACGCCCTGCTCGGACGGACGAGCGACGCGGAGCGCTGGGTCGCCGCCGCCGAGGCCGCATCGAGAGAGGGCGCACTCAGTGACGGCAGCACCGTCGAGGCGCTGTACGCCTACCTCACGGCCCTGCTGGCCCGGGACGGCGTGGCTCGCATGCGCGCCGACGCGCAGGCCGCGTGGCACGGGCTGGACCCGCGCAGCCCGTACCGCCCCAGCATGCAGTTCACCGAGGCCATGTCCTACGTGCTCGAGGACGACCCGGAACGGGCGGATCCGATCCTGGCCGCCGCGGCCGACGCCGCCGACAGCGCCGGCGCCACCCCGCTCACGGCGGTCGTCCTGACCGAGCGGGCGATGCTCGCCGCCGGCGGGCAGCGCTGGTCCGACGCCGACGACTACACCGAGCGCGCGCTGGGGATCGTGGCCGAGGGACGGTTCGACGAGTACTGGACGAGTGCGCTCGTCTACGCCTGGGCGGCCCGGGTCGCTCTGCGCCGGGGCGACGTCGGCCGCGCCCGGGGGTGGCTCGACCGGGCCGTCGCCCTGCGGCCGCTGCTGACCCACGTGCTGCCGGTCGTCTCGATGCAGGCGCTGCTCGAGCTCGCCCGGGCATACGTCTCGCTCACCGACACCGCCGGGGCCCGGGCCGTGCTCCGCCAGGCCGCGGACATCACCCAGCGCCGCCCGCAGCTGGGCGTCCTCCCCGAGCAGGCCGAGCAGCTGCGGGTCCAGCTCGACACGATGGCCGGTCAGTCCATCGGCGCCTCCGCCCTCACGACGGCGGAGCTGCGGCTGCTGCCGCTGCTCCCTACGCACCTGTCGTTCCGCGAGATGGGTGAACGGCTGTACGTGTCCCGCCACACCGTGAAGACCCACGTCACGTCCATCTATCGCAAGCTCGGCGTGTCGTCGCGCACCGAGGCCATCGAGCGCATGGAGGTCCTCGGCCTGCACGGCGCCAGCTGAGCGGTGGATCCCGGGCGCGGATCGTCCGGTATGGGGGATGCGTGCGGGCGCTGTTCCGGTGTGACTGGGGGTGCGTGAGACGTGAGCACGAGGACCTCTTCCGGCGGCTCGCGGTCAACGACCAGTCCGTCGGAGATGCGATGGTGGGTGCCGAGCCGCCCGCAGAGGGGAGCGCCGGGCTCGATGCCAAGACCGCGGCCCTGGTGCTGCTCGCGGCCTTGGTGGCCCAGGGCGGCGCCTCCGCGAGCTACCAGGCGGCGGTCGCCCATGCGCTGGCAGCCGGAGCGACCGACGCCGACGTGCTCGGCGCGCTGCTGGCCCTGCGGCCGGTGGTGGGCACGGTCCGGCTGGAGTCCGCCGTGCCGGACGTCGCCCTCGCGCTCGGGCGCGATCTGGACCTCCCTGGCGGACAGTGAGGCGGCGACCGACGGACCGAGCGCACGGGCCCGACCCGCGGACGGCGGCGCTGGCGCGGCTGGCGGCGGCGGTGGCGCTGGGGGCGTCGCCCGCGTCTTACCAACGGTACGTGGACGAGGCCCGAGCCGCGGGCGCGAGCGACGACGATCTGGTAGGCACGATCCACGCGGTGGCGTCGATCGTCGGCGTTCCCCGCATCGTGGCCGCCGCGCCCGGACTGGCGCTCGCGCTCGGCTACGACGTCGACGCGGCGCTCGAGGAGGCCGACGGCCCCTGACCCGCCGTCGGAGGTGAGCTCCTGATGACGCCGGAGTCGCCGGCGGAGGGCCACTCGTAGGCCCAGCGGTGGTTTCCGGGGCCGACCTCGTCGACCCGGCCGTCGGGATGGCGGGGGAGGACGACGTGGGCGGACGCTCCCTCGGGCACGGTCACCTCCAGCACGAACTGCCCGTCGTCGATCGCCCAGGCGGAGCGGGCCCGGCCGTGCGGGGTGTCATGGGTGGCGCAGGCGTGGGCCAGCCCGCCGCCCGGCTGCGGCGCGACGCGGATGCGCCGGTAGCCGGGCTCGAGGGGCGCGAGCCCGGCGACCACGCGATGGAGCCAGGCGGCGACGGCGCCGAGGGCGTAGTGGTTCAGCGATGTCATGCCCGTGCGGTGGAGGGAGCCGTCGGGCTTGATGGCGTCCCACCGTTCCCAAATCGTCGTCGCTCCCATGGTCACCGGGTACAGGAACGACGGGCACTCGGTCTGCAGGAGGAGCTCGTAGGCGGTCTCCAGGTGGCCGGTGCGCGACAGCGCCTCGGTCACGTACGGCGTGCCCGCGAAGCCGGTGGCGATCCGATGGTGCGCCTGGGCCACGAGCTGCGCCAGGCGAGCACCGGCCTTCGCCTCCTGGTCGGGGTCGAGCAGCCCGAAGCAGATGGCGAGCGCGTAGGCCGTGGGGGAGAGGTCGGCGATCAGGCCGGCCGGGGTCACCCATTCGTCCCGGAACCCGGCTCGGACGTGCTCGTGCAGGGCCTGGTAGCGGGCGGCATCGTCCGCCCGGCCCAGGATCTCGGCGGTCCGGGCCAGCTCGCGGGTCGTCCGCGCGACGAACGCGGTGGCGATGAGGTGGCGATCGGCCTTGCCCGCACCGGGGTTGCCGGGCGGAGCGTCGGGGTCGACCCAGTCGCCGAACTGGAACCCGCGAGCCCACACGCCGCGGTCGTCGAGGCGCGGCGCCACCGAGTCGACGAACGCCGCCATCGAGGCGTACTGGCGCTCGAGGACGGCGCGGTCGCCGTACGCCTCGTACAGGCACACCGGAAGGCTGACGGCGACGTCACCCCACAGCGCGGTCGGTCGCGGCGGGTAGCCGAGGGCGTCCGGCACCACCATCGGCACGCCGCCCAGCTCCGCCTGCTCGGCGGCGAGGTCCTCCAGCCACGACCCGAGCACGCCGGTGACGTCATAGAGGAACGCCGCCGTCGGCCCGAAGGCGTTGATGTCGCCGGTCCAGCCGAGGCGCTCGTCACGCTGCGGGCAGTCGGTGGGCACGCCCACGAAGTTGCCCCGCATCGACCACACCACGTTCTCGTGCAGCTGGTTCAGCAGCTCGTGCGACGACTCGAACCAGCCGGTGCGGCGCATGTCGCTGTGGACGACCATGGCGGTCAGTGCGCCGGCCGCGGGGTCGCCCGGCCAGCCCTCGACCTCGACGTAGCGGAACCCGTGGAACGTGAACCGCGGCTCCCACCGCTCGGGCCCGTCGCCCCGCAGCGTGTAGCGGTCGGTCGCCAGCGCCGTCCGGTTGGTCTCGTACTCGGGCTCGCCGCCGATCAGCGTCTCGCAGTGGTGGAGCGTGATGGTCGTCCCGGCGGGCCCCTCCACCTGCAGGCGCACCCAGCCCGTGAGGTTCTGGCCGAAGTCGACGACGAGCTTTCCCGACGGCGTCGTCATGACCTCGACCGCCGGCACCTCCTCGACCCGGCGGATGGGCGGCGCGCCCGGATCCATGAGCGTGGCGGGGTCCCACTCGACGACCTCGACCGCGCCCCAGCCGGCAGCGTCGTAGCCGGCGCGGCTCCAGCCCACCGGCTCGAGGCGGGCGTCGTAGTTCTCGCCGTCGTAGATGCCGTTGGCCAGCACCGCGCCGGTGGCGGCCCGCCACGACCCGTCGGAGACGACCACCTCGGTGCGGTCGCCGTAGTCGAGCTCGAGCTGGAGGAAGGCCGCCGGCCGGTCGGCCCTCGTGGCCCCGTGGTCGTGGCCGGGCCGCTGCGCGATCTCGGGCATATGTGCGGCCGTCCGCATCCTCGTGACGAAACCCTCGTCGATCGG
>JBKPRV010000544.1:0-6869 GCA_046734715.1 Actinomycetota bacterium
CTCGACCGAGGTCGGACGCCACATCGTCCGGGCCGCGGCCGGCAACCTCAAACGGGTGACGCTGGAGCTCGGGGGCAAGTCGCCCGACGTGGTGTTCGCCGACGCCGACCTGCGCCGGGCCGTCCCCGGGGCGGCCATGGGCGTGTTCGCCAACTCGGGCCAGGCGTGCTGCGCCGGCACCCGCATCTTCGTGGAGCGCCCGATCTACGACGAGTTCGTCGAGGCGGCCTGCCAGTACGCCGGGAAGCTGAAGGTGGGCAACAGCCTGGATCCGGAGACCCGCATCGGACCGGTGGTGTCCGAGGATCAGCTGGCCCGCGTGACCGGCTACCTGGACATCGGGCGCGAGGAGGGCGCCCGGGCCGTGGCCGGGGGCGGCCGCCTGGAAGAGGGCGACCTGGCCGCCGGGTACTTCATCGCTCCCACGGTGCTGGTGGACGTGGAGGACGGGATGCGGGTGGCCACGGAGGAGATCTTCGGCCCGGTGGCCTGCGTGATGCCGTTCGACACCATCGAGGAAGTGGCGATCCGGGCCAACGCCAGCGACTACGGGCTGGCCGGGGGCGTGTGGACCCGCGACGTGGGCCAGGCCCACCGCCTCGCCCAGGAGCTGCGGACCGGCACCGTGTGGGTCAACACCTACAACCTGTTCGACCCGGCCGTCCCCTTCGGCGGCTACAAGGCCAGCGGCTGGGGCCACGAGTGCGGCCCCCACGCCCTCGACGAGTACCTGACCACCAAGGCGGTCTGGATCCGCACCGACTGACAGGCGGCGCGGCTCAGCCGTCCAGCAGGCCGAGCAGCAGGTGGGTGTCCTCCGGGAACACCTCGATCTCGGTGACCAGGCCGCCGGCCACCGTGATCAGCTCGACCACGTTCACGGTGGCCGACCGGCCGCTCGTGCGGGCCGTCCAGGTCTGCGTGGTGACCTGCACCACGACCGGCCCGGCGTCGAGGATGCGGGCGCCGGCGATACTGCGGTCCCAGTGCTCGGCGAAGGCGGCGCCCATGCGGTCCAGGCCGTCGTGGCCGCGGTGCACGCCGCCGTGGGGCAGGGTCGCGGGCTGGGTGACCACGATGTCCGGGTGCATCAGCGCGCGGGCGCCGTCCCGGTCTCGTGCCTGGAAGCGGCGCGCCAGCTCGCGCACCACGTCCGCGCCGGTCACGCGGCCAGGCCCAGCAGCTCGGCCGTGTTGGCTCGCAGCACCTTGCGGGTGATGACCGGGTCGCAGTCCGCCAGCCGCTCGACGTAGTCGCCGGGCCGGCGCAGGCCTTCGGGGTGGGGGTAGTCGGAGCCGAACAGGACGTGGCCGGCTCCGAGGATGCCGATGAGGTCTAGGACGTCGTCCTCGGGGAACGGGCACACCCACAGGTGCTGGGCCAGGGCCTCGCTGGGGCGCGGCGGCAGCATCCCGCCGATCATGGGGCCGCGCCGGCCCAGGGCGGCCGCCTTGTCCACCGTCTTCAGCAGGGCTCGCACCCAGGCGCTGCCGTTCTCGATGGAGAGGACCTTCAGGTCGGGATGCCGGCCGAACAGGTTGTGCAACGTGACGGCGGTGAGCGTGTCGATGATGGGCCGCTCGGTGTTGCACAGGGCCCACTGGAGCGGCGACTGGCGGTGGGACGGGTTGGCCGGGTCCTCGGACCAGTGGGCGCCGTAGAACTCGTTGTAGCCGCTGTTGGAGACATGGAACACCACGCCCACGCCGGCCTCGCTGACCGTGGCCCAGAAGGGGTCGTGGTCGGGGTGGGCGGGGGAGCGACCGCCCACCGGGCCGGGGCGCAGGTGGACCAGCCGGGCGCCGGCGTCGAGCACCCGGCGCAGCTCGACCAGGGCGGAGTCGAGGTCGAGCAGCGACAGCATGGGCACGCCGAAGATGCGCCCGTCGGTGCCGTAGCCCCAGTCCTCCTCGAGCCAGCGGTTGAAGGCCCGCAGGCTGGCGTAGGTCAGATCGACGTCCTCGGCCATGTCGTGCTCGACCGCCACCCCCAGCGTGGGCAGCATGACGGCCGCCTCCACGCCCTGCTCGTCCATCAGCGCGAGGCGGGCCGTGCGCTCCATGAAGGCCGGGTGGTCTTTGGCGTTGATGACCTCGCGGTGGGTGAAGCCGTCGGCCACCGCCCCCACGAACAGCCCCTGCAGCGCCCCGGGAGCCGACGCGTAGTCGCCGGGCATCACGCTCATGAAGGTGCGTCGCTCTCCGATGTAGACCCGGCCCAGCCCGTCGCGGCTGCGGTCCACCCGCACGGTGCCGGCGCGGTAGCGGGCCTCGATGTGGCGCGTGAAGCAGTCGTCCGGCTCGTAGTAGTGGCCGTCAGCGTCGATCAGCGGGTAGTCCACCGAAGAAAGTGAACGCACAATTATTAAGCATAGCCGGGGCCGCTACCCTGTCAAACGGCGCTGCCGGCGGGCTCCATGCTCGGGAAGAAGCCGGTGAAGGTGCCCTCGCTGGCCAGGCGCACGGCCCGGTCGCGGTCGAAACCGCTGGTGTGGCGGTCCTCCAGCGCCAGGATCAGCGCGATGCCCATGACGGCCCGCGCCGAGATGTCGGGCGACTCGGCCTCGAACCCGTAGCGCTCCTCCACCTCCCGCCAGGCGTCCGCCAGGCGGTCCATGGCAGAGGCGAAGTTCTCGCGGTAGAAGCGGCGGGCGACCTTGGGGTCACCGAACAGCACCAGGCCCAGCAGCGGCAGGATCTCCTCAAGCGTGGAGATGAGCTGGCGGTAGAGGCCGTTCATGGTCTCGACCTGCCGGGCCGGGGTGAGCGGCTCGTCCCGGTCCACGACCTGCGACGCGGCGACGAGCTTGTCCACCGCCTCCTGGAGCGGCTCGACCACGGCCTCGATGAAGAGCTGGTCCTTGCTCTCGAAGTGGCGGTAGATCACGCCCTCGCTGAACCCGCCCCGGTCCGCGATGTGGCGGATGGTGGTGCCGTTCATGTCGCCGGTCTCGGTGAACGCCCGCCGCGCGGCCTGCAGGATGGACTTGCGCCGCGCCTCGGCGGTCAGCCGGCGAGCCCGCGGCAGGCCGCCGGCCTTGCGGGACGAGCGCGGGGATTGCTTGGCCATGGGGTCCTCCCGGTTACGCCGCGCGCCAACATACCGAACCGCAGTACGTGAGCGTTCGCATTCACACGATCACTGTGCGGGTTCCTTCGGCGCGGCTCAGGCCGGCGATGCCGTCGTTGATCTCGTCGAGCTTGATGTGGCGCGACACCAGCGAGCCGAGGTCCACCCGGCCGGTCTCGGCCAGCCGGATGAAGCGGGGGATGTCCCGCAGGATCTGGGCCCCGCCCACCGACGCCCCCATGAGGCGCTTGCCGGAGAACACCGCGCTCATGGCCGGCAGCGTTATGGTCTCGCCCACCGAGGGCATGCCCACCAGCGTGACCGTGCCCTCGATCCGGGCCATGTCCCAGGCCTGGACCATGAGCTCGGGCCGGCCCACGACCTCGAAGGTGAAGTCGGCGCCGCGGCCGCTGGTGAGGGCCCGGACCGCCTCGACGGGATCGGCGTCGGAGGGATCGACCCCGTGGGAGGCGCCCACCCCGATGCCGGCCTCGCGGCGGGAGGCCTCGGGATCGACGGCGACGATCGTCGCTGCCCCCGCGATGCGGGCGCCCTGGATGACCGACTGGCCCACCCCGCCGCAGCCGATGACCGCCACGCTGGACCCCGGGGTCACCCCGGCGGTGACCAGCGCCGCGCCGAGGCCGGTGGTCACCCCGCAGCCGAGCAGGGCGAGCTGGTCGTCGGGCAGGTCGGTCTCGACCGGGATCAGCGAGGCCTCGTCCACCACCATGGCCTCCGCGAACGAGCCGCAGCCGCACACCGCCCGGGCGGCGCGGCCGTCGGGCAGGGCGAACCGCGGGGTGGCCAGGATTCCCGGGCCCCGCTCGCAGTGGTTGGACATGCCGTTGACGCACCACCAGCAGGACCCGCACGCGGGCGACACCGCCGCCAGCACCCGGTCGCCGGGGCGCACTCGGCGCACCTCGGGGCCGGCCTCCTCGACCACTCCACACGCCTCGTGCCCGGGCACGATGGGCAGTGGCAGCGGTGACCGCCCGGCGATGACGGTCATATCGGTGTGGCAGATGCCGCTGGCCGCGATGCGCACCAGCACGTCCCGTGGGCCGAGGGCGGCGGGCTCCAGGTCCTCCACCACCAGCGGCTCGCCCGGCTCGTAGGCGACGGCGACCCTCATGCCCGACCGGCCACCGGCACGCCGCCCTTGATCACGGGGCCGACCCGGTCGGCATCGAGCAGCACCCGGATGTCGGCGGTCGGGTCGCCGTCTACCACCACCAGGTCGGCCAGATAGCCCTCCTCGATCCGCCCCAGGCGCTCGCCCACCAGCGGCCCGGCGTGGGCGGTGGCGGTCAGCAGCGCCTCCAGCGGCGAGAAGCCGACCAGCTCCACGTAGGCGGCCAGCTCGGCCGCGTAGGTCCCGTGCCGGGTCCACTGGTGCCCGAAGTCGCCGCCGGCCACCAGGCGCACGCCGTTGCTCTGCAGCTTGCGGTAGCCGTCGATCGACGCCTGCAGCTCCTCGGGGTAGAGCGCGTCGGTGACCCGCTCCCGGCTGATCCCGTAGGGCTCGGCCGCCCCCTCGACGACCGCTCGCAGGTAGTGGAGGCCGGGGCACACCCAGACGTCGTCGCGGGCGGCGCTGAGCTCGGCGATGGCGGCGTCGTCCAGGTAGGTGGCGTGGTGGACGATGCGCACGCCGTTGCGCACGGCCAGGCGGACGCCCTCGGTGCTGCGGGCGTGGGTGGTCACGAAGGCGCCGTGGGCGGCCGCCTCCTCCACGGCCGCCGCCACCATGGCGTCGTCCATGTAGGTCACCTGCGAGGGCTGGCCGGGCACGATCCCGTCGCCCGAGACCATGAGCTTGATCACCCGCACGCCCAGCTCGCATTGGCCGCCGACGATCCGGCGCATGTCGTCGGGGCCGTCGACCTCGGTGAGCGTGGGGGCGCCGATGGCCCCCCGCTGGGTGATCATGGCGCCCGACGGCCACAGTCGGGGCCCCGGGATGCGGCCGCGGTCGATGGCCCGTTGGATGATCACGTCGACCCGGGGCTTGAGCGCCCCGGCCCCGATGAGCAGCGTGTAGCCCCACCGCAGGTAGGTGGCCACCACCGCCGCCACCTCCAGGGCGTGCTCGTCGTCGGGCATGGCCGCGATCTCGGGGTGGTCGAACACGAAGTCGAGCGGCCAGGAGACGTGGGTGTGGGCGTCGCACAGGCCGGGCAGCACCGAGGCCCCGGCCACGTCGATCACCCGGGCGGACGCGGGGTCCACCGGTGCCCGGCCGCGGAATACGCCGGCGATGCGGTCACCTTCGATGAGCACGTCGCCGTCGAAGGGGCGCTCGGTCGGGTCGCCCGAGCAGGTCACCACCCGGGCGTGCCTGAGCAGGGTGCGGTCGGGGGCGTTCATGCCGACCGGGGCCCGGGGGTGAAGCTGATGGGCACGGTGAGCGGCGCCCGGTTGAGCACGGAGTGGAACGGGATCGGCTCGTCGCTGGCCAGGCGGACGCCGTCGAGCCGGGTCACCACCTCCTCGAGGGCGATCCGGACGTTCATGCGGGCCAGGTTCGAGCCGGCGCAGCGGTGGGGCCCGGCACCGAAGGTGAGGTGGCGGTTGCTGGTCCGGTAGGGGTCGAAGTCCGCGGGGCACGGGAACTCGTCCTCGTCACGGTTGGCCGAGGCCCAGTAGATGAGCACCTTGTCACCCTCGCGTATCCGGCGGCCGCCGATCTCGGTGTCGCAGGTGGCGGTGCGGGCGATGGCGACGAACGACGTCTCCAGCCGCAACAGCTCCTCGATCGCGTCGGGGATCCGCTCGGGCTCGCGCCGCAGGAGGGCGGGGATCTCGGGCTCGTGGCAGAAGCGGATCACGACCTGGCCCAGGACGCCGGCGGTCGTGTCGAGCCCGCCGAGGATGAGCAGCTGGACGACCCCGATGGCCTCCTCGTCGGTGATGGGCCGGCCTTCGATCTCGGCGGCGATGACGGCGTCGACCACGTCGCCCTTGGGCGGCTCGTGGCGGCGCTGCTCCAGGAGGTCGCTGATCCAGCCGTACATGTAGGCCCAGGCCTCGCGGGCGTTGGGGTTGTTGGGCACCGAAGCCGAGGTGGCCTTCGCGTTGATCTCGGCCAGCTGGTCCGACGGGGCGTTGAGCACGAGGTCGAAGAAGGCCAGGCCGGGGAAGGGCCGGGCGAAGTCGGCCATGAAGTCGCAGGCCCCCGCCTCCACGAAGCCATCGATCAGCCGCGTCACCAGGGCCCGGGTCGGCCCCTCGTAGGCGGCCACGACCGCGGGGGTGAACCAGGCGTTGATCAGCCGCTTGTACTCGCGGTGCAGGGGTGGGTCGAGGTGCTCCGGGATGGCCTTGACCACCATCTTGGTCGCCGGCACCGACACGCCCTGGGCCGAGCTGAAGGTGCGCCAGTCCTGCGCCACCCGCAGCACGTCCTCGTAGCGGGTGAGCACCCAGAACCCGCCGTGCTCCTCGCTGTAGGCCACCGGGTGGTCGGCCCGCATGGTGGCCAGGGTCTCGTGCAGGTTCTGCGCCAGCTCCGGCGAGGTGTGGTCGAAGCCGTGCGCGCACCACTCGGCGGAGAGCATCGCGTCACCTTAACATGTGAGCGATCACTTTCTCAGAGGCCCGCGGGGAGCCCGATGCTCCGTGGTTCCAGGTACCCGGCCAACCCCTCCGAGCCCAGCTCACGGCCGAGGCCCGACTGCTTGAACCCACCGAACGGCACCGCTGGGAAGGGCGGGTAGCTGCCGTTCACCGCGATGCTGCCGGTGCGCACCCGTCGCGCCGTCGCCAGGGCACGCGCGGGGTCCGCGCTCCACACC
>JBKPRV010000545.1:0-10140 GCA_046734715.1 Actinomycetota bacterium
GCGTAGACGCGCGGTATGGCTCTGCACGACCCGGATTTGAGCGCGTTCAAAACAGGCCTTGTGTCCGACGGCGCCGCGGGTGTAACAAGTGTTTTGAACACGTTCAAAACATTGGTGTGGAGGAAGCGATGGATCTCACCGTGGTCACCTACCTGCTCTACCTGGCGGTGGTGCTGCCCCTCACTGTCTGGGTCGGACGGGCCCTAAGCCGACATGGTCAGGTCTTCCTGGTGGACGTCTTCTACGGCGACGAACGGCTGGCCAGCGCCGTCAACCAGCTCCTCGTGATCGGCTTCTATCTGCTCAACTTCGGCTACCTGTCCTTCTTCATGGCCACGTCGGCCCACGTCGACGGCGCCCGTGAGGTCATGGAGATCGTCGCCACCAAGGCTGGCGGGGTCGTCCTCGTGGTGGGGGCGGTGCACTTCGCGAATGTGTGGTGCCTGAACGCCTTCCGCCGCCGGGCCCTGCTCCGGGCGCATGCGACGCCGCCGGTCGAGCCGGACCACTACACGACGGTCGCGCCGCGGACCTACCTGCCGCCCGTCGCCCCGCCCGCGTGACGATGAGCATGGCGATGGCGGAAGCCATCGTGGCCGGCGGCCAGCGGGACCAGCTCTCCCTGGCCGTGCTGTACGACGAGCGGTGTCCACTGTGCCGCCGGCTGAGGCGGTGGCTGGGAGAGCAGCCCACGCTGCGGTCCATCAGCTTCGTCGCCGCCGCCTCGCCGGAGGCCCGGGCCCGCTTCCCCCAGCTGGATCACGAGCGGACGACGCGGACGCTCACCGTGGTGGCGTCGGACGGCGCCGTGTACGAAAGCGAACGGGCCTGGTTGATGTGCGGCTGGGTCCTGCCCTCCTGGCAACCCGTGGCCGAGCACTTCGGAACCGGCATCAGACTCCACCTGGTGCGCATCGCCACCCGCCTGGTCGACGGCTATCGGCATCGGTTCGTCAGCCGCTCCGGCGACTGCGAGCGATGCTCAGTCGCGGCACCGCGGTGACGTCGGACATCCTGGTGGCTGTGACGGAGACCAAGAGCGCTCGAACCCGGTCGACGATCATCGACGCCGCCCTCCGGTTGTTCCGCGAGCGCGGCTACGAGGCGACGACCATGCGGGCGATCGCCACGGAAGCCGGCGTGTCGGTGGGCAACGCCTACTACTACTTCTCCTCGAAGGAGGAGCTGATCCAGGGCTTCTACGACCGTGCCCAGGTCGACCATGCGGCGGCGGCGCGACCAGTCCTCGACGGCACGGCCGACCTCACGGCCCGGATCGTCGGTGTGGTGGAGGCGTGGCTGACGACGATGGAGCCGTTCCGGCCGTTCGCCGCCAAGTTCTACAAGCACGCCGCCGAGCCGACCAGCCCACTGAGCCCGTTCAGCGCCGACTCGAGTCCCGCCCGGTCTGCGGCCGTTGAACTGTGGCGGGAGGTACTCGAGGGCTCCGCCACCCGGATCCCCCGACGACTGCGCGACGAGCTACCCGAGATGGTGTGGCTGTATTTCATGTGCATCGTGCTCTTGTGGGTCCACGATCCGACGCCCGACGGCAGCGCCACCCGCGATGTCGTGACGACCAGCGCGCCGCTAGTCGTGCGGGCCATCGAGCTGGCTCGCCTCCCGATGATCAGCGGACTGCTCGACGATGTCGTCATGCTGATCACCCAGATCCGCCGGGTCTTCACCACCCCCATCCCCAGTGCCTGAGGCCGGGTCCCGCTCAAGGTGTCCGTGACGGCCCGATCCGTGACCGATGTCGTCGAGGACCTTCCGTAGCGGGTAGACAGCTCTCGCACACGTCACCGTCGACGTCGCCGAGTGGTTCGCCACATTCGCTGCAGGGACGCGCGGCGACCAACGTCGCGAACGCTCACGGGTGGAATCGAGCTCGGGGAGATCACTGGCGGAATGGTCTCTCGGCGTCGGGAACCGGGATCGCCACCAGTCGAGCTCGGGTTGGTGTCGACCGGCCGCCGGCAGGTGGCCGTGCTCGACCTCGCGGGCTTCCGGGAGTTCGCCGGCTGAGCCTTGTGTGACCGGCGTCGCTGACCGATGTCACGGCCGCAGTGCGTCGTTCGCGACGGTCGCCGGCGGCTCAGTGTCGCATCGTCTCCCCCATCGGATGACAGCCATCCGACACTAGGGAGACGGAACAATGGCGGACACCAGGATCAAGAAGTTCAGTTGGTTGGCGGCTCTCACCCTGGCGGTGGGCGGCATGGCTGCCTGCGGCGAGGAGGTCGTGACCGACACGGCATCGGCCTCGCACGTCGAGGCGTCCCGCGGCGGCGACCAGCGTCTGTACAACCAGGCGGCCGAGATCGAGGCCCGGAACGTAGCCCGGGAAGCTGCTCGGGCCGAGGCGGATCGCTACGTCGAGGGGCTGGAGTCCCGGGCGGAGACGGTCACCACGACCACGACTCCTCCCAACTACTACCCCCACGGCTACGACTTCGGGGGTGAAGAGGAGCAGCCTGCTCTTCTGCCGGGTTCGCACAACGTGCCGAACTAGACCGCGAGACAGCCCGCCGGACTCCCCTCCGGCGGGCTTTCTCGCGACTTACCAGCCTTTGGGGCCGTTTCCAGCTGCTCACTCCGGCGCCGCACCTGCGCCTCGCCACTGACTCCACTGACCATGCCCTCAACGGACCGCGCCTCGGCCGGTCCGTGCTGTCCTCTACCAGCACCTCGGGGACGCGTCGTTCGTCGACTCGACTGCGTGTTCTGGGACGCTCGCCCTACTTCGTTGACCGTGTGCGTGTCGGCGGCACCCCAAGGCCGCGTGTCCGCCGGCAGCACGTTCTGGCGCGCGTTCGATTGCCGCGTAGCCATCGTCCATCGTGCTCGCGGCAGGACGACGTCGGGGATCCGGCGAGCTGCGCGTGCGCCACGCAGGCGCTCCGCGTCACTGCCGCGTCGCCACGAGATGGACGAGCCGGTTGCCGGCCGTTCCCTGGACGGTGAAGCCCGCCGCTTCGAATGCGTGGCGGAGCTCCTCGTCGGTCCTGCGCCGCTCCACGACGTGGAACACGCTGTCGAGCACCCGACGCATCTCGACCTGTGGCTCGGCCGAATGGGCAGCGCCCTCGGCAACGAACACCGTCCCTCCAGGACGGAGCGCGTCGTGCAACGTGGTGAGCAGTTCCCCAAAGACCTCGTCGGGTACGTGCTCGAAGAAGAAGCACGCCAGCGCGCAATCCCACACCCGCGGGTGTCGGCGTACGGCCCAGGCGACCGCTGGGTCGGCTCCTATGCCGCGTCGACGGCAGCAGATGGGACCTACGTGATCGGCAACGTCCGCCCCACCGACTACCGGGTCCTCTTCGCTCCTCCCGCCGGCTCCGGTCTCGCGTCGGAGTGGTTCGATGACGCTGCCAGCCGCAGCCTCGCGACCGTCGTCACTGTCCCACCCGGACAGACCGCCACCGGCATCGACGCGCAGTTCCCGAGCGTTCCCTGACACCCGTCGCCGCCTCGCGTGCGTTGGGCTCGGCCTCGACAGAGGGTTCCGTCGTGCGCACACCGTCACACCCCGCTGAAATCCGAGGCGCTCCGACGCCGAGCACACCGAGCGTGCTCGCCGCCGCAGTGATGCTGCCTGCGGCGACCTGGCACATCGGACGGCCCCCACGACCTGGGGCGCTCGGAGGGCCACACGTACCGTCGCCGGCGATCTCTCTTCGCCTCGCTCCGTGGTGGTCTGGCTACATACATCGGCCAGAACACCACAATTAGTGGTGTCATGGACTAGGTTCGGCGCCCGGCCCCCGCACCTTGGCGGGGAGGACAGGGAGACAACATGAGAAAGCAACTTGCGGCTGCGGCTCTCGCAGCGGCGCTGGTCATCGCCATGGGCGGAGCTGCATCGGCGGGCGAGATCACCGGCAACGGGAAGCCGACGCCGATCAACGGGTTCCGAGCCGGTTCGATCTGCTCGTTCTCCGGCCAGAACGACGACCCCACCGGTGGCGGCGACCCGTTCCAGGACGGGCGTACGCAGAACTGGGGTCAGGTGATCGATGACGCCAAGACGTTCCTGGCCACCGATGACCGGGGCATCTCGTCCATCAGCGACCAGATCCTGGTCGAGGGTCCAGGCACGAACTGCCGGGGCTTCGCCAGCCAGGGCTGATCGGTACAGCGGCCGACCCCCGAGCCGTCGAGGCCGGGGGTCGGCCAGGCCCCGGCTGCCGTTGCCCGCATGTCCGTGCGCCACCCGTCCCGCCGGCGCAGCCGCCCGAGCCTTGCCAGCCGGGGAACGTTTCGAGCTCCCTGAGAGCATCGTCGCGGCCGCAAGGCACTGGTGCCCAAACGCCGTGTCCGGGTTTCACTCGGATGCTCGTCGTTCGCTTCCAAGTAACAGGCGACAGTCGGCCTCGGCCCTCCGGTGGACTTCTAGGACATAAGCGCGGAATTCCTAGGCACAGCGGACAAGAAGGGACATCCGGCCGCGGAGGACCTGAGACGGGCGGACGGTCGGGCGGGTGCCGTCGGGCCACGCCGGTTCGATGACCGGGAAGCGGCTGAGCAAGCGGTCGAACACGACCTGGCCCTCGGCCCGCGCCAGTGCCGCACCGAGGCAGTAGTGGATGCCGGAGGCGAAGCTGAGCGGCGCCGCCCCTTCGCGGCCCACGTCGAAGCGGTCGGGATCGGGGAATGTGCGGGGGTCGCGGTTGGCCGCTCCCAGCAGCGTGACCACCATCTCTCCCGGCCGCACCGGCATCCCGTGGATGTCCATGTCGACGAGCGGCTGGCGGCTGTCGATCTGCACGGGAGAGTCCCAGCGCAGCATCTCCTCGACGGCCGTGCCCACGAGCGACCGGTCGGCCCGCAGGCGTGCCATCTGATCGGGGTGGTCGAGCAGCGCCAGCAGCCCGTTGCCGATGAGGTTGGTGGTGGTCTCGAACCCGGCGGCGAACAGCTGCGTGATCGTGGACCCCAGCTCGTCGGGCGTCAGCTTGTCGCCCGCCTCCTCGACGTGGATGAGGTGCGATAGCAGGTCATCGCTGGGGTGTGCCCGCCGTTCGGCGACCAGCCCCTCCATCCGGTCGACCACCGCGTCGCGCGCCCGGAAGGCGACGTCGAGCTCGTCGAGCGTCGCTCGCGGGTCGAGGGCGGCGATCGAAGCTCGGACCATAGGTTGGAGCTCGTCCCGGTCGGCCTCCGGCACGCCCAACATCTCTCCGATGACGGTGATCGGCAGGGCGAGCGCCAGATCGCTGATCACGTCCACCGTGCCGTCGAAGCGGTCGAGGACCTCGTCGGTGAGGCGCACGATGTCGGGCCGGAGGCGCTCGACGGTCCGGGGCGTGAACGCCTTGGCCACCAGCCGGCGCACCCGGGTGTGGTCGGGCGGGTCGAGAAACAGCAGGGCCCGCCGGTTGCGCGCGTAGCCGGGGAAGCGCTCGTGCCATTCCGCCTCGGTGATGCCGTGGCCCTCCCAGGGGCGCAGCGTGCCCTTCCCGAAGCGGGGATCGCGCAGCACCCACTCGCAGTCGTCGTAGCGGGCGACGACGACCGGGCCCTGTGCAGTACGGAAGGCGGGGGTGTGCTCGCGCAGCGCCGCGTAGAGCGGGTAGGGGTCGGCCCGGCCCTCCGGGTCGAGGAGGGCCTCGGCCAGGAGACCGTCGGGCCCTCCCGCCGTCATGTCCGCCATCAGGACCTCCCTCCAGTGCTCGCGCTATGCCCACCCAAGGTGACAACGGTCAGTGGCTCAGACCCGCCGGTTCCCGCGCCGCCGTAGCCCACGCAGGCCGAAGCAGATGACCGCCCGTCGAGCGCCGAGACAAGGATGAGCAGCCACACAGGCCAGCTGAACTGCCAGAGCAGGAACTTGACCATTACGTCATCGGTGTTCTGCACAGATGACGAGCGCCGCGACGCCATGGCCGAGGCGATGGCGCCACCAGTCTGCCGCGCACCGCGCCGGTCGCCGTCGGGTGCTGCGGCCGCATCACCCAGCTGCTGGACCACGAGTACCTCACCTTCTCCCGTCGTGAGCACAAGCATGACCCAGAAAGAACCACGACGATCGTCGGTCCGCCGCGCGCACTTCGGGAACGGATTCAAGTTGCGCTCGCGTTGTCGAGGGCGGGTGGACGTCCGTTTCTGCCCGGCACGTTTGAGACTCTCGGGCGATGAGCCCCCACCGGCCCCGACCGACGGTACCGGTGACTCCCGTCTTTAGTGCGAGCGGGTACGAGGGCTTGCGCAGGAGCGTCGGCGCCCGCAGGAACCGAGGCTTGTCGGACGCGTTCGGAGCCTTGGTCTGGATCGTCCAAGGGTGACACACGTACACGTCTCCGGGCTGCCCACACGCTTCGACGACGCGGGCGGGGATTCCCTCGACATCGGTCATGGTGTCCATGAACCGTCGTCGGCGCGCCTCTCTCTCGCGGGGGTCGCTCGGCACCTCGGTGAGGGTCAGGTCTCGGAGATACGGGATCTCCTGGTGCCAGGGGACGTCTGCCTTGAGCGACTTCGGCGTGCCCGGATTGCGTGCCATGTACCGAGCGAGCATGCGGCCGCTCCCTGCTACGAGGAGCGTCGCGCCTCCACCGGGCGGGACGTCGCCGAACACGGCGAAGGCGCGGAGCGCAGGAAGCGGGTCGAGTGCCGGGTGGTTCCCGAAGTCGCAGTGCCAGAAGGCGTCTGGTCCCGGCAGGTGCCATTGATCGGCGTCGGGGAAGTCGACGAGGAGATTGCCGTAGGCCCCCGAGGTGCTCCAGCCGGAACCGAGCAGTACATCAGCGAGCTCTCGGAGCTGTTCTCCGAAGAGGGCGTCGAACACGGGATGCCGCTTGGCGCGGGCGAGCTTGGTCCGTGGAGTCTGGCGCCGCCAGGTCCCCCGGTCTTCCTGAACGACGCCTTCGGAGTGGGAGAGGTCCCGCCACACGACGTCACGCATGCGCTCGGCCTGAGCCGGCGTGAACACGTTGCTGAGCTTGACCACGCCGCTGTCTTCGAAGGTCTCGAGCGTCTCGGCGTCCACTCCAGAGATTGAACTCGTGGGCCATCCATGGCCACAACGCGGTTCTCGCTGCGTCGACGGTGCACTCGATGTGGTGCTCGATGTGGGGTCCGGTGAGACTCATGCGCTCGGCTACGAGCAGGTCGACGATGATCCGAACGTGGGGGTGCTCCTTGCCACCATGGACGACACGGCGGACTGGCAGGCAACGCAGCAGCTGCGCGACTGGGAGCGGTCACAGCTGAGCCTTCGTTCCGGCCAGCGCCTGTCGGAACCACAGCTAGTCGTCGTCGGTGACGTGGGCGAAGCCGAGCCCGAGCCATCCGCCGACGCCGGCGTGCTGGGCGTTGCTCAGGGCTACGACCACGAACTCGCCTGGTTCGGCGATGTTGTCGCCGCGCAGGATGATGGGCACGGTGGTCTGGGTCTGACCGGGCTGGAAGGTGGCGGTGCCTGTGGCGGCGGCATAGTCGCCCGGCGCGGCGGCGCTGTTGTTGACGGTGCGCCAATCGACGGTGACCACTTCGCTGCTCGGCTGCGAGAGCGTCAGCGGCACCTCTATGGTGGTGTCGCTATCGGCTTCGGTGACCTCGACATTGCCGGCGCGCACCACCGGACCGTCGTCGTCGGCGATGACCGCGAACCCGACGCCGAATACGCCCTTGGTTCTGGCGGTGTTCGCCTCGCCGAAGCGCACGAAGACCGACTCGTCGCCTTCGGCGACGTCGTCGCCGACGATGCCGATCGGCACGGTGGTCTCCGTCGCGCCGGGTGGTATCACGGCGGTGCCGCTCGCCACTGTCTCGAAGTCGTCGCCGCGGTGGCGGTGCCGTCGATGGCCTGCCAGGTGACCCGCACCTCCTGTTCCGACGGTGCCGACAACGTCACCGGCACGTCGACCGTGGTCGTCCCCGAGTCGCCCTCAGTGCCAACTGCCACGCCCGGCGTGAGGTCGGGATGGAAGATCCTCAGCGGGATGAAGGTGTCGTCGAGGTGGACCCGACCCAAGGGATCCAAGACCCGGACAGCGAACTGGACGCCGCTGCTGGTGCCGCCCGTGCAGATCTTGGCGTTCCAGGTCCCGATGAAGGGATCGTCCCCGGACGGCAGGACGTCGAAAACGCCGACAGCACACGGCTTCGCGATCACGAGCGGGTACGACGCAGTGAAGCCCGGTGTCGGGTGAAACTCGTAGGTCTCCGGTCCCGCTACGAACTGTCCTGGCACCGGGCTCACGAACTCGCCTGTTGTGAGGCTCGACGCGTGCCAGGTCACCGTCAGCTCGGCTGTCGCAGCTGGGTTCGAGATGTCGGTGGCCGAGACGGTGATCGCATAATCGCCATCCGGCACGAGGCTGCCGCCGTCATCGCGGAAGTCCCAGTTCAGGTTCGTCACCGGTGGGTTCGAGCTGCAGGACGACGGGAAGAACGCCTGGTCCGATGCCAGCGTCCGCACCACCTGTCCGGCCGAGTTGCGCACCACCGCGTCCACCGTGCCGGACCGCGACAGGCAGAACGCCAGCCGTCCGCCTCGCTCGTCGAAGTGGAACCTGTACTCCTCCGGCTCGGAGTAGTTCGGCGACGAGCCCGATCTCGAAGCCCGGCGGGGGAGGTTCGAACGTGATCTGCCACCCACCACAAGTCCACTCATGGGTGACATCGAACGGGTCGATCCAGGTCATCTGGCAGGTCAGGACCTGCTCGCCCACGGGGCAGGGGGTGGAGTCACCGGGCACTGCCACGAGGTCGCCAGAGGCCGGGAACTGGACACTTCCGATCGTGGCTCTGACGCGAACGCCCGTGTCGCAGAGCAACCTGATCTCGGTGACCGTGACTATGGCCGTGAAGTCGGGGTTCAAGAACATCTGCAGCTCGAACGGGCCGTTGACGATGTCGGGTGGAATGAAGTCACCCACAACCACGTCATCGATGACACCGAGCTGGATCACCTCGGCGTCGGTCTCGCCTGCCGCCGTGCGCCCGCTGATCTCTGCCCCGGGTCGAGGTAGCGGGTGCCGCCGTCGGGGCTCAGCTGTAGGTCGAAGGGCTCGGTCTGCGCGGACGCCGGCGCTCCCACCGCAGTCATCGCACCCACGAGGAGTGCAGCCGTTGCCCCCGCGATCCGCCCCAGCGGTGTGCTTCGAACCAATCCGTGCCCCATGTTGATCCCCCAGCTCCCCGCGGGCCCAAGGATGCCACGCGGGCTCGAGTCCAGCCGTCCGCCGGGCCCAAGAGCTCAGCTGGGCGAGACCGTCAGTTGGAACACGCGGTCGGCGCCGTATTGCCGTTCCCACGCGAAGCGGCGGTACACCAGCTTCCAGGTGTCTCCTGCTGCGGGTGCAACCGCGGGCTGGCTGTCGTACGTCGGCGAGTCGGTGAGTGAGATGCCCGATGGGTCGAGGACCGTACCGTCGCTGTTGACTCGTGCTGCGAAGATGTCGGACCCGCTGGCGCTGACTCCGAGACGGCGATCGTCGCGCCATGCGACCAGGAAGGAACCGTTGGCGGCGACCGATGGCTCGCGCTGCGCGAGCCCGGCGGGCAAGCTGTCCGCCGCGACGGCGATGCCGGAGGGGTCCAAGACCGTACCCGCGGGACTCACCCGCGCCGCGAAGATGTCGCCCCAGGGATCGTTGCGGTTGTCGTCCCACGCCACGAGATGGTTCGTCCCATCGAAGGCGATCGCCGGCTCCGCCGACCCGTGCGCCGAGGGGGAGATCGTCACGCCCGCGGGATCGAGCACGCTGCCATCGGTTCCCACGCGGCTGGCGACGATGCGACCGTCGTTCCACACCACGAGATAGCTGCCGCCACCGTAGGCAACAGCGGCGTTAAACCCGTTGGGCGAGATGGTCAGCGCAGTGGAGTCGAGCACGGTGCCCGCCTGCTGAGGCGCGTGGCCCGTATGCCGCCGCTGCGTCCGTGCCAAGCGACGAGGTAGTTCGTGCCGTCGAAGGCAACCACCGGACGGTCCTCGCGGTCCGTGGTCGTGGCGATCGGGATCCCCTCGGGATCGAGCACAACCCCAGCCCGGGTCACACGGGCGCCGAAGATGTCGGAGCGGTCGTCGTCCCCCGTCGCCGTCGGCAGGTGCTGCCACACCACCAGGTAGGTCGTCCCGTCGAACGCGACGCTGGGCTCGAGCTGGTTGCCGGGCGCGGTCGCGAT
>JBKPRV010000546.1:0-3845 GCA_046734715.1 Actinomycetota bacterium
TGCGCAAGATTCCCCACTGCTGCCTCCCGTAGGAGTCTGGGCCGTGTCTCAGTCCCAGTGTGGCTGATCGTCCTCTCAGACCAGCTACCCGTCGTCGCCTTGGTAAGCCGTTACCTCACCAACAAGCTGATAGGCCGCGAGGCCCTCCCGAAGCAGAATCCTTTCCTCATCCGAACATGCGATCAGATGGGGGCATCCGGTATTAGCTCCCCTTTCGGGGGGTTATCCCAGACTTCGGGGCAGGTTCCTCACGTGTTACTCACCCGTTCGCCACTAGGTCGTTTCCGGTGTTGCCACCGGTTGGACCTCGTTCGACTTGCATGTGTTAAGCACGCCGCCAGCGTTCGTCCTGAGCCAGGATCAAACTCTCCGTCGAAAACCCGAGCGGCATCGCAAGCGATGTCGCCCTTCGATAGAGATGCCTCGCATCGAGCGGAATCTCTCGACCACGAGGCACTGGCACCAACGAGTGGTGCGAGCACCACTCGGTATTGACGGTGCGTTTCGTTCAAACGACCACGCCGGAGGCAAGCCTCCGAGGCGGTCGCCCGCACTCGCTCTCTCGTCCTGTCTTCTGTTTTCAAGGAGCGACACGCGCTCGCGGGCACATGCTCTGGAGAAGAGCTTCGGTGCCACTGGCGGATCCCGGCGGCGCCTGAGGGCCATCCGGGGCGGAGAGTCAATCTAACGATCGGCCCTGGGGCCGTCAACCTGAGCGCCGAGTTTGCAGGAAATTTCTTACCGGCCCGCCTGGCCGCCCGAGGCGACCAGGAGGGCATAGTTGCGCTTCCCCTTGCGGAGCAGCACGTAGCGCCCGTGGAGCACGGCGCCGGCATCGACCGTGGCACCGGGACCGACCCGGTCGCCGTTGACCGACACCGCCCCCTGCTCCAGCGCCCTCCGGGCATCGCCCTTCGAGGTCGCAAGGCCCGATTCTACCAGCAGGGGCTCGATTTCCACCCCCGTGGCCAGAGCTTCTGCGGGCGGCAGCGGCGCAGTCGGAACCTCGGCCGCCACCACCGCGAAGGCCTCGGGCCCGGCGGCCAGGGGCGACCCCCCGAACAGCACGTCGGTGGCCTCGGCCGCGGCGGCCGTCGCCTCGGGGCCGTGCACCAACCGGGTGGCTTCCTCGGCGAGGCGCCGCTGGCCCAGCCGCCGCTCGGGGTGCTCGAGGTGGCCGGCGGTCACCGCTTCCACCTCGTCCAGAGCCAACAGCGTGAACTTGGCCAGGTATTCCCGGACCTGGCGGTCGTCGGTCTGCATCCAGTGCTGGAAGAACTGGTACGGGCTGGTGAGCCCCGGGTCCAGCCAGATGCGGGCGCCGGTCGTCTTGCCCAGCTTGGACCCGTCGGGTGCGGTGATCAGCGGCCACGACAGGGCATGGACGGTGGTGCCTTCGGCGCGACGGATCAGATCGACGCCGGAGAGGATGTTGCCCCACTGGTCGGACCCGCCGATCTGCAGCTCGATGCCCAGCTTCCGGTGCAGGTGCAGGTAGTCGTGGGCCTGGAGCAGCATGTAGCTGAACTCGGTGTAGCTGATGCCGTGCTCGCCGGCGAGGCGGGCCTTGACGGACTCGCGGGCCAGCATCTGGTTGACCGTGACGTGCTTGCCCACGTCCCGCAGGAAGTCGAGCAGGCCGACGTCCGCGGTCCAGTCGCGGTTGTCGACCAGCACCGCGCCGCCCTCGTCGAAGTCGAGCACCCGGGCGATCTGGGCCTTGATGGCCGCCACGTTGGCGCTCAGCGTGGCGTCGTCGAGCAGGTTGCGCTCCTCCGACCGGCCGCTGGGGTCGCCCACCATGCCGGTCGCCCCGCCCGCCAGCGCCACCGGGCGGTGGCCGGCGTCCTGGAAGCGGCGCAGCACCAGCAGCCCGATCAGGTTGCCGACGTGCAGGCTGTCGGCCGTGGGATCGCAACCGTAGTAGATCCCGATCGGTCCCTCGGCGAGGCGGGCGGCGAGCGCGTCGCGGTCGGTGCTGTCCTGCACCAGGCCCCGGGCCTCGAGGTCGTCGAGCAGGCTGACGGCGGTCACGGACCACATGGTCCCCGGTGCGCTCGCCCCCGGTCCAGCCGGATAGGAGCGGCGTCGACTGGACGCCGGGCTCCCCCTCCGGGGAGCCTGGTGCACGTGATCACGGAGACGCCCGCGGGCGCCGAGACCAGCGGATCGGGCGATGCGCCCGGTTGGCGCTGGACGCCCACCCGCGTGGTGCTGGCCGGTGTGGTCGTCGCCCTGGTGTCCATGTGGATCTACGTGCTCTACCTGGCCTTCGGGCCGGGCCGCCAGCCGCCCATCGACCGGCTCGACGATCCCACTTTCGCCCGCGCCGCGGAGGAGCGCTGCGCGGCGGCGGTGGCCGACGTCGACCAGCTCCCGGTGGCCAACGCCTCGCCCAACGCCGCGGCCCGGGCGGACGTCCTCGACCAGGCGAACGACACCTTCGCGGCCATGCTCGACGACCACGACGGGATGGTCGACCTGGCGCCCGCGGGCGACCAGCGCCAGCGGACCACCGAGTGGCTGGCGGACTGGCGCGTCTACCTGGGCGACCGGCAGGACTACGCCGACGCCCTGCGCACCGATCCCGGCGCCCGGCTGCTGGTGTCGGCAAAGCCCGGCCAGGGCCAGCAGATCACCGGCTGGATCGACGAGTTCGCCAAGGCCAACCGCATGCCCTCCTGCGCCTCCCCCCTCGACGCCTGAAATCGGTACGTGACCCGTCGTCACGGCGAGTGATGATGTCCGGGTGGCCGACGCCCTAGGCTCGGCCTGGACTGATGCCGCGTCGCTCGCCCTGCTGGCCTACGCGGACCACTCCGACGACCAGGTGCGGCTGGCAGTGGCTATGGCGCTCCCCTGCGGCGTCGAGCACCACGAGGCCGAGGTCCTGGTGGCCGCGGCCCTCGGGCAGCTCGCCGGCGACGGCTGCTCCGGCGTCCGGGACTGGGCGGTCTTCGGGCTGGGGTCCCTGCTGTCCGTCGACACGCCCGCGGTCCGTCGAGTGCTGCGAGACCGTCTGTGGGACTCGGACCTCGACGTCCGGCTCGAGGCGCTGGTGGGGCTGGCGGAGCGGCGGGATCCGGGCGTGCTGGACCTGATCCGGGACGAGCTGCAGGCGGACACGGTCGAGCCGCTCGTGGTGGATGCGGCGCGGGCGCTGGCCCATCCCGGTCTCCTGCCCGCGCCGCTGCAGCTGGAGGAAGCCGGCTGGGACGAGCATCCCGACCTACTCGCCCGGGCTTTGCGTAGCTGCCGGTCGGGGCGGCAGGAGGACCAGGGCTAGAGGCGTAGCTCGTCCAGGGCGGCCAGGGCGGAGTGGGCCATGCGCTTGGTGCCCGGGTCGACCCCGAGGTCGTCGAGCTCGTCGAGCGTGGCCCAGCGGAGGTCGAGGGACTCGTGGTTGCGGACCGGGACCGCGCCGGGTGGGGCCAGGGCGAGGTAGCGGACGTCGAGGTGCAGGTGGGGGCCGTGGGGCGGGGCGACCTGGTGGATGTCGAGGTCGATGGCGGGGATGGCCACGGTGAGGCCCACGATGCCGGTCTCCTCGGTGGCCTCCCGCCAGGCCACGCCCGGGAGGGTGGCGTCGCCGTCGGCGTGGCCGCCGGGCTGGAACCAGGCGCCCAGCTTGGCGTGGAGCACGAGCAGGAAGCGGCCGGTGGCGGGGTCGAGGACCATGGCCGAGCCGGTCAGGTGGCCCGCCTCGCAGGTCCGGTCGAGGGCGTCGGGGTGGGCGGCCAGGAACTCCCGCATGCGGGCGCGGTGGGCCTCGTGGCTGGGATCGCCCGGCAGCGCGGCCTCGATGTGCCCGAGGGCGATGGCGAGGTCGGTCGACGGTGCCAGGG
>JBKPRV010000547.1:0-8919 GCA_046734715.1 Actinomycetota bacterium
GCGTCGCCGCCTGCTCGGTGTCCGGCACCGCCGCGAACACGCCGGCGGCCGCCGCCGCGTAGAGGATCGGCGTCAGCCCGGCCGGCCCATACTCGACATCGGCCCGGCCGCTCGCCGGCACCGCGACGACCAGGGCAGCGACCAGGAAACCACGTACCCACGCCGTCGACGAGGCATCGGCGGCGAGCAGCCAGGCGGCCGGGGTCATCAGGGCCAGCGCCGCCAACCAGGCGGTGGCACCCGAGGGTGGCCGCGTGAGCCAGGCCCCGGCGACGGTGACACCGGCCAGTCCCAGCACCGTGGACACCGTCACCGGCCACGTCCGGCCGATCGCCCCCAGGGCGGCCGCCGTCACCAGGAGGCCCGGCAGCACCGTACGGTGACGAGCGCTGCGCTGTCCGGGGAGCATCACCGCCACGACCAGGGCGAGCGAGGCCGCCCCGAATCCCCAACCGAACTGCTCGAGCGGGAAGTTGCGCAGCGTGATGCGCATCCCGAGGAGATCCACCGCGTGCAGTCTGTCGCGGCGAAGCTCCACCGGTTGCCGGGGCCGGGCGGCCGTGGGAGAACGGGTGGCGCGACCGTCGCCGGCGCGACAGACTGGCGGGCGATGGGGGTGACAGCTGGGGAAGCTGGTGAGAGCGCGCTGAGCCCGATGCCGGCCGCCGCTCGCCGGACCACGACGTCCTCCACCGCCAGGGCCCGCGGCTCCGCCGGCCGTGGGCGCCGGTACCAGACCTCGCGGCTGCTCGACCTGGCGGTGGCCGTCCCCGTGCTCGTGCTCGCCTCGCCGCTGATCCTCGGCCTGGCGCTGCTGATCCGGCTCCGCATGGGCTCGCCCGTGCTGTTCCGCCAGGAGCGAGCGGGGCGCGGGGCCCAGGTCTTCGAGCTCGTCAAGTTCCGCACCATGCGGTCGGCGGCCCCGGGCGACGACGGCCCGGAGTCCGACGGCGACCGCCTCACACCGCTGGGCCGAGCGCTGCGCTCGACCAGCCTCGACGAGCTTCCGACGCTGCTCAACGTCGTGCGCGGCGACATGAGCCTCGTGGGGCCCCGGCCGCTGCCCGTGCGCTACCTGCCCCGCTACTCCCCTCGGCACGCCCGCCGCCACGAGGTCTGCCCCGGCATCACCGGCTGGGCCCAGGTCAACGGGCGCAACGCGCTGTCCTGGGACGACCAGCTCGACATGGACGTCTGGTACGTCGAGCAGCGCTCGCTCAGCCTCGACATCCGCATCATCCGTGAGACGGTCGCCAGCGTGGTGCGGCGTGAGGGCATCAGCGCCGATGGCCACGCGACCCGCCCCGAGTTCTCTGGCTCTGGCGCCGGCCGGGCCGCGTTCGCGGGTGTCCAGCGTCGCCCGCCGACGTGACCGCCGGCGAGCCGGTCACCGTCCTCATCTCGTCGGCGGGCCGGCGCGTCGAGCTGCTACGCGGGTTCCGCCGGGCGCTGGGGGCCGTCGGCGCCGCCCCTGGCCGGGTCCTCGCCACCGACTGCTCCTGGTACTCGAGCGCCTTCCATGACGCCGACGAGGCGTTCCTCGTGCCGCGGCTCGGCGACCCGGAGTTCGTGCCCCGGCTCCTCGAGCTCTGCGTGAAGCACCGCGTCGACCTGATCGTCCCCACGATCGACACCGAGATGCCGGTGTATGTCGCCCACCGCGACCAGTTCGACGAGATCGGCACCACGATCGCCCTGTCCCACGGCGATGTCGTCGCGATCGCCGCCGACAAGCAGCGCACGCACGACTGGCTGGTGACGCAGGGCTTGCCCACCGTCGAGCAGACGACGCCCGCCGCCGCCCTGGCCGACCCCGACGCCTGGACCTACCCCCTCATCGCCAAGCCCCGCTTCGGGAGTGCCGGCCTCGGCGTCGGGCTGGTGCACGACGCCGAGGAGCTGGCGCTCGTCGCCCGCCGGGGCCACGAGCTGGGCGAGCTCGTCGTGCAGCGGGTGGCGCCGGGCGTGGAGCACACGATCGACGTGCTGGCCGACCGCGCCGGCCGCTGTGTGTGCGCCGTTCCCCGGCGCCGCATCGAGGTCCGGGCCGGCGAGGTGAGCAAGGGCGTCACGGTGCGCTCGGCGGTCCTCGAGGACCTGGCGAGCCGCGTGTGCGAGGCGCTCCCGGGGGCCTACGGGGCGCTGAACGTGCAGGTGTTCGTCGACGATCCCGAGCACCTGGCGGTGATCGAGATCAACGCCCGCTACGGCGGCGGGTTCCCGTTGAGCCTCGAGGCGGGGGCCGACTTCCCCCGCTGGATGCTGGAGGAGCTGCTGGGGTTGCCGTCGACGGCATCGCCCGACGGCTGGCGCGCCGGCCTGGTCATGCTGCGCTACGACGCCGCGGTGTTCGTCGACGAGCATCGCCGGGAAGAATGACCCAGCTCGGCCCGGTGCGACGGGTCGTCGTGTTCGACATCGACGACACCCTGTACCTGGAGCGCGACTACGTGCGCAGCGGGTTCGCCGCCGCCGGCGCCTGGGCCCGCGCCGAGCTGGGAGTGGCCGACCTCGGCGAGCGCGCTTGGGCGGCCTTCGGGGCGGGCGTCCGGGGCCGGATCTTCGACGAGGCCCTGGTCGCCTGCGGCGCGGGGGCCAACGGCTCGGTCGTGTCGCAGCTCGTGGAGGTCTACCGGTCGCACGCCCCGGCGATCGAGCCGCTCGCCGACGTGTCCGCCTGGCTCGCCGGGCGACCGGCCGACGTCGCCGTGGCGGTGGTGACCGACGGGCCGCTGGCGAGCCAGCGCGCCAAGGCGGCGGCGCTGGGCCTGGCGGGCTGGGCCGACCCCATCGTGTTCACCGAGGAGCTCGGCCCCGGCCGGGGCAAGCCGCACCCTGCCGCCTTCACGCGCGTCGAGGCGGCGACGGGGATGACCGGTGCGGCCTGCGCCTACGTGGCCGACAACCCCGTCAAGGACTTCGCCGGCCCCCGGTCCCGGGGCTGGCGCACGGTGCGCGTGCGCCGGGCGGGCGGCCTGCATGCCGCCGCCGCCAGCGGCGACGACGTGGACGCCGAGATCACCGACTTCGCCGAGCTGAACGAGGCCCTGGCCTGGTCCGCGTGACGCGGCAGAGCCTCATGCCGGTGGTGGGCGAAGCGGTGCGGTGAGGCCCGCGTGGGCCAGCAGCCGCTCGTAGGTGGCCAGCGTGATGTCGATGCAGCGCCCATGGTCGAAGCGGGCGCGAGCCTTGCGCCGCGCCGCAGCCCCGAACCGCCGGCGCTCGTCCGGATCCTTGGCGAGGCGTTCGATGGCGGCAGCCAGGGCGACCGGATCCCTGGCCGGGACCAGCAAACCGGTGGCACCGTCGTCGACGATCTGGCGGCACCCTCGGATGTCGGTGGTCACCACGGGGAGGCCCATCGCAGCCGCCTCCATCAGCGTCAGCGGGAACCCTTCCCGATGCGACGCGAGCACGAAGATGTCCATGCCGGCATAGAGCCGCACGACGTCCGTGCGGGCTCCGAGGAACCGGACGCCCGCCTCCTCCGCAGCTTGGCGGTCGAGCGCCGTGAGGCGGTCCGACTTGTCGGGCTCGTCCGGCCCGATGGCCGCCACCCGGATGTCGGGGTGGCCGCGCCGCAACTGGAGGGCTGCCGCGAAAAGCTCCGGGTACCCCTTCTCGCGGACCAGCCGGCCCACGACGCCGACCACCACGTCGTCGTCCGTGGTCGCGCCGAGCTCGCGGCGCGCTGCGGCCCGATCCGCAGGCGTGACCGTGAGGGGGTCGAACCGTTGGAGGTCGATCCCGAGCCCGGCATCCAGGGGCACGAGCCGATCTGCGGGCACGTGCCACCGCCTGAGCGTGCCCAGGTCCTCCGGGCTGGCGACGAGCTCGGCCTGGGAGCAGGTGGCGGCCAGCCGCTCGGCGCCGTAGACGGCGAGCCGCTTGGGCCAGCGGTCCTCGGGGAGGGCGTAGAGACCGTGCACCGTGTTGACGACCACGGGGACCCGCGCCAGCCGTGCCGCCAGCCGCCCGTACACGCCGGCCTTCGGCGTGTGGGTGTGGACGATCGCCGGGCGGATCCGGCGGAACAGCGACACCAGCTCGGCCACGGCGCGCACGTCCTCTCGTGGCGCCATGGCCCTGGTCGCGTGGGCGAGCGGCAGGTGTTCGATGCCACGGCGTGTCAGGGCCTCGACGTACGGCCCCGGCGCCGAGGCACCGACGACGTGGTAGCCCGCAGCCGCGATCGCCTCGAGCTGAGGTCCGAGCAAGCCCTCCAGGCTCAGGTCGACCGTCGTCACATGCACCACGGTCGGTTGGCCCGCGTTCACGTGGTCGCTCCCGCGTATCGCCAGCGGTTCAGCAGCCGGCGCAGCCCCTCCTCGGCGGCCATGCCGCCGGCAAGCTTGCGCTCGAACCAGCGCATGCCGTCGCTGTGTTGGATCGGCGAGCGGGCGAGCCGGTACGGGTCGGTGGCACCGGGCCGGTTGGGCCGTGCTCCTCCGAGTGCCGCCGAACGGAACCGGCTTCGCACGGCCCCATCGGCGGCGGGCGAGCCGGCGACGGCTTTCGGGTAGGCGAAGTCGCGTGGAGGACGGCCCAGGTGCTCACCGATCAGCTCGATGGAGCGGTCGAGCTCGCCCTCGATCTGCTCGGCGGGCAGCCGGTCGAGCAGCACGTGCCCGTGGGTATGCGATCCCACGTCGACCAGTCCGGTGGCACACGCGTCGGCCAGGGCCTGCCACGACACCGGGCGGCCGTCGCCTTCGAACGGCCGACCCTCCTCGATGAACGCGGTTGCGGCATACAGGGTCGCCGGCAGCCGGTGGCGTTCGAGGATCGGCACGGCGTGGTCGACGAAGTCCTGCGTCCCGTCGTCGAAGGTGATGACGACCGGGTCACGCTCGGCGCCGCCGTCCCCGTCGCCGACCGGCCGGGCCAGCCAGGCCAGAGCGTCGCCGAGGGACACCACCCGCCCCGACGCGGCGAGGACCTCCGCCTGGGCCGCGAAGAGATCCACCGGCAGGTCGAGCTCCAGGCCGGAGCCGGCGCCCACTCGGTGGTAGATGAGGACGATGACGCCCCGAGGCGGGCGTCGCACGGTGTCCACCGCCGCCGCCGCCCCCTTCATCGCCCGCCGCAGCAGGTCGTCAGGCGCCACGGGCACCCCCGGTCATGGCGAGCTGGCGGGCCGGCGCGGCCCGCGAGCGTCGGGTGCTGGCGTCGGGGCGCACGGCGATGAGGACGAACAGGGCGGGCAGCACCAACGACCGCTGACGTACCAGCAGCCCGAAGTTGGCGATCGAGGCGAAGGTGGCGGCATAGAGGATGAGCAGGACCCAGCAGTAGAGCAGGAACGGCGCCGCCCGGGCCCCGACGAGGGCGGCCCGCAGCGACCCGATGCGGACCACGATGAGCCCCGCCAGCACGGCCGACTCGAACGACGCGAGCAGCTGGAGTGGGCTGTCGGTCTCCCACGGGAACGGCCGCAGCAGCACCGTGGCCGCACCCTGGGGAAGGCGGAGGGGATTGAGCGAGTTGTCCCCGTTCTGGAACGTCGAACCGCCCTGGGAGCTGCGGTCGGTGTTCTCGTTCAGCTCGGCGTCGATGGACGACAGTGACAGATCCTTCATGCCGAGGAATTCGGTGGCTTGGCTCAGCGTGAACGCCATCACGAGGACGACCGCCAGCAAGCCAGCGGGCCGCGCCATGAACGAGCGCATGGCGCCACCCGCGCCCCGGACCCGGCCCCCCACATAGGCGCACCCGCCCGCGAGCGTCACGAGCGCCAGCAGATGGGGGCGCACGACCCACAGCAGCCAGCCACCGGCGAACCCGATGACGGCCGCGCTCGCCAACCGGTGGCGCAGCAGGCGGGAAGTGGCCAGGGCGACCGTGCCCACGCCCAGCTGCATCAACGCTTCCTTGCCGATCGACGACGGCCAGAAGGTGACGCTGGGTGCGAACAGCACGAGCGCCGCGTACAGGCGCTTGTCGAGCCGGGGGACGGCGTCCGCCGTGGCGCGGTACCAGAAGTAGGACCCGATCACCGCCAGCAGCCCGAAGACGAAGAAGCCCGTGATCATGTTGATGCCGAACAGGTAGTAGACGACGCCCGTGAACCACCGCATGAAGTTGAGCAGGCGGAGGTTCTCGAGGTCGGGCGCGGTGCCCCCGTGGAGCCAGGCCTCCGCGAACTGTCGGCCGTACTGGTCGTACCCGAATGCGTCGGCGACCCCGCCATAGGTCTTGACCACCGTGTGGTACCGGAGGTACGACGCGCTCACCTTCACCACCACGGCCAGCACCAGCCAGCGACCGACCCACGCCTCGTCGGGACGGACCCGAGCGATCCGGCGCGAGGCGGCACCGGCCAGGAGCAGGCCGGCCGCGGGCACCAGCACGAGGCCCAGTCCGTTGCTCCCGAGCTGCGATCCGACCGCGGTGATGGTCAGCAGCGCCACGCCGGCGATGCCGAAGGCGAGGCCGTTGCGGGCGGGTGTGGTCGGGGCCTTGCCCGCGGGCGCGCCAGGGCCCGGGGCCGATGACCCGTCGGGCGACGCCTCCGGTGGCCCGGAGCCGTCGTCGTCGTCATGGCTCTGCCCGTTGCCACCGGGGTAACCGCCCGCACCGCCATCCGAGGCGTCGGGGCTGCGTCCGTTGCCCCTGGGCGACGGGCGCTGGCGGGCCGGCCGGGCCCGGCTCCAGGCTTCCTGCCGGCTGGGGGCGGTCGGCCGCTCCCGCGCGCCGGCCGGTTGGCGGGACAGGACCGGGAGCGGTCGCCCCGACCCAGGCCCGGCCGGTGACGGCGGGGGGCCGGCATCCCGGTCGAGCGGGGCAGGCAGCAACGGGTTGCCGTTCGGGGCCGGGACCTCCGGAGCACCGGACTGCTGGCCTTCTCGAGCATCCATGGGGGGCTGGTAGGGCGAGGCCGAGCGGCGGCCGTAGAGACGGGAGAGGGATGCATCGCCGTGGGCCCAGTGCAGGAACTCCGACGACGGTGCGACGGGCGATCGGGCCTGGGTGACCCGGCGGCGCGGGTCGCCGCTCCGGAGGTCGTCGAGGCGGCTGCGCGCCGACAGGGCGGGCTCCGACGCGGGCACGCCGACGTCGGGGAGGCGCGCCAGCGCCGCCAAGGCGGCGGGTAGCTCCAGGCCGAGGCCGTCGCGGGCGGCATGCAGGCCCAGCCCCACCAGCTCCGCCACCTGCCAGCGGAGGGCAAGCTCGGCCACGGCCCCGGCATCGAGCCCGGGATGGTGGGCAACCTCGGCGATGTCGCGCAGCGAGAGCGGCCGGACCAGCCCGTCGCCGACCGCGTGCAGCGCGCACGCCACGAGGTGGGCCTCCCACGACGGGGCGTCCACGGTGTACGCCCCCAGCGGCACCTGTCGGCGGCCCGCGAGGATGTCGTCGACGTCGATGCCCTCACCGGCATGGCCGGCGGCCAGGCTGCGGTGCAGGTCGATGACCACCCCCCCGGGGTGCCGGAGTGCGACCGCCTCGCCCACCCGGGCCTCGTGGCCGGGCGCCGGCTCCGGCCGTGCCCGCCGGTAGCCGTAGGTGCCCAGGACCGAGATGGCGTGTTCGATCCGGTCCCCCGGCACCAGCAGGTCGATGTCGGTGAACGGCCGGAGCAGGGGGTCGGCGTAGGCGGCATGCGCCAGGACCACACCCTCCAGGACGACGCCTCCGAGGTGCTCCAAGGCCGGCGCCAGCCTCAGGAGCTCCCCTTCCAGCTGCACGGCCCGGACGGCCTCGGTGTCGAGCTGGCGTTGGAGGCGGCCCGCCATGTCGGCGTCGATCCGCACCATTCCCGCCGACGCGCTGGCCGCGAACAGGCCGGCGAGGCCCTCGGCGAGCACCGCGTCCAAGTGGTCCTGCCAGCCGTCGCGGGGCGGCGGCGCGGCCCCCGGCAGGCCGGCCCGGGCGACCGTCAGCAGCGCGGGGTCGATCGGCGTCATGAGGCGCGCAGGGCCAGCCCGGCGCTGACGAGCGCCTCGGCGAACTCGAGGACGTGGGGTTCAACGGTGGTGACCGGGGTGCCCGTGCGCTCGGCCACGCCGGCCGCGGCTTCGGCCACGGTGAGTCCTGCGGCGAAAGCGCCATACAGCTCGGGCCCGCTGCCGGTCAGCCGTTCGACCGGGCGGGTCGCACCGCCGGCGCTCACCAGCAGATCGGACCCCAGCCGGCGAGTGGCGCTCGGCACCACGTGGAGCCGGTCCGAGAGCTCGAGGGCCCGCGACTCGTCCACGGTCGGGCCATCAACCCTTGGCGCTGACCACGGCGACGCCGAACGGGCTCGCACCGGCCAGCTCGAGCTTCGCCGCGGCCTCGTTGGCCTGCTGCTGCGTCACCTCGCCGGTCTCGACGACCCACAAGACGCTGCGCGTGCTCCACGCCAGGATGGTGGCGGAGGGGTCCTCGAGCATGGACGGCGCCGCGATCACCGTCACGTCGACCCCGCTGTCCGCAAAGGACCGAAGCAGGGGCGGGAGGCCGTCGATCAGCTCGTCGGACTTGGTCTGGCCGTGGGGCAGGATGCGCAGGTTCCCGAGCGGCGTGCGGTGGAGCTGGCCCGGCACCTCGCCGTTGAGACGACCGGTGTACGCCAGGTTGAGGAAGTCCGGCAGCGTCGGTCCACCGTCGGGTGCGTCCGTGTACCAGGACTGCCGGGGGTGGGTGGGCACCAGCACCACCCGGAGGCCGAGGTCCGCGAGCGCGGCGGCGAAGTTCGCCGCCACCGTGTCCTGCATCTCCCCGACCGGCGCGGTCACCACGATGGCGCGCGGCAGCTGATCGGTGGCGACGCTCGCGGTCGCCAGCGCGCGGTAGGCCTGGCCTCCGGCAGATCCCGGGCGGGCGAGCCTCGCGATCTGCGACGACCCGGGGGCGGGGATGGTCGACAGCACGGGCGCGGCCAGCGCCGCGCCGGCGGTGTGGCTGTCGCGGATCGAATGGTCGATGCGGTCGAGG
>JBKPRV010000548.1:0-3528 GCA_046734715.1 Actinomycetota bacterium
CCCGCACCCGGGCCCGGGCCCTACGCACCCGCGCCCGGCCCTGCTGCCCCGGGCGGTCCGCCCTCCGGTCCGTACCCGCCCGCCGGCGGCGCGTCCCCGCCGCCGGGGCCCCAGCCGCCCCCCGGCACCAGCTCGTTCTGACCCCGGTCGGGGTCGGCTACAGGCCGTGGACGACCTCGACCATCAGGTGGCCGGCTTCGGTCGGGTTCAGCCCCACCTTGGCCCCGGCCTCCCGCAGCGCCTCCATCTTCGCCTGGGCCGTGCCCTTGCCCCCGGACACGATGGCGCCCGCGTGGCCCATCTTCTTGCCCGGAGGGGCGGTCACGCCCGCGATGTAGGACACGACCGGCTTGGACATCTTGGAGGCGATGAACTCGGCAGCCTCCTCCTCGGCCGAGCCGCCGATCTCGCCGATCATCATGACCGCGTGGGTGTCGGGGTCGGCCTCGAACGCCTCGAGGCAGTCGATGAACGACGTGCCCGGCACCGGGTCGCCGCCGATGCCCACACAGGTGGTGACGCCGATCTCGTTGAGCTTGAGCTCGTACAGCGCCTGGTAGGTGAGGGTGCCCGAGCGCGAGACGATGCCCACCGCCTTCTCGCCCTCGACCGGGGCCTTGGCGATGTGGCCGGCGGTGATGCCGATGTTGGCCTTGCCGGGGCTGATGATCCCCGGGCAGTTGGGGCCCAGCAGCTGCACGCCGGGGAAGTCGCGCCGCAGCTTGTTGAAGAACCAGGCCTCGTCCTGGGCGGGCACGCCCTCGGTGATGCACACCACGAACGTGACACCGCCCTCGGCCGCCTCGATGACCGCGTCGCGCACGCCGGGGGCCGGGATGAAGATGCAGCTGGCGGTGGCCCCGGTAGCGGCGACCGCGTCCCCCACCGTGGCGTAGACGGGGATGCCGTCCACGTCGGTGCCCGCCTTGCGCGGGTTGGTCCCGGCCACCACCTGGGTGCCGTACTCCCGGTTCAGCAGCCCGTAGAACCGGCCCTGGCTCCCGGTGAGGCCCTGGTAGACGACCTTGGTGGTCTCGTCGACGAAGATGCTCATGGCGGGCTCCTTCAGCGGGCGGCGAGCGCCACTACGGACTGGGCGGCGTCGATCATGGTCGGCTGCATCTGCAGCTGGTCGGACAGGTGCGGCTCCAGGATCTGGCGGCCGAGGTCGGCGTTGGTGCCGTCGAGGCGGATCACGATGGGCACGTCGATGTGAACCCGCCCGAGGGCGGTGACGATGCCGTTGGCCACCTCTTCGCCCTTGGTGATGCCGCCGAATATGTTGATGAAGATCGAGCGCACCTTGGGGTCGTTGTTGATGACCTCGAGGGCGCCCGACATGACCTCGGCCGAGGCGCCCCCGCCGATGTCGAGGAAGTTGGCGGGCTCGCCGCCCACCTGGCTGACGATGTCGACGGTCGACATGGCCAGGCCGGCGCCGTTGGCGATGATGCCGACATAGCCGTCGAGGCCCACGTACTGCAGGCCGCGGTCGTGGGCCGCCTGCTCGCGCTCGTCCCGTACCTGGGTGGCGTCGTACTGCTCGTAGTCCGGGTGGCGGAACATCGAGTTGCCGTCCAGGGTCACCTTGGCGTCGAGGGCGTGGACCTCACCGGTGGGCTTGAGTATCAACGGGTTGATCTCCACCAGGTCGGCGTCGCCGTCCACGTAGGCCCGGTACAGCTTGGTCAGGATGGAGACCGTGCCCTCGGTGGCCTGCGGGTTCAGGTTGGCGGCGGTCACCCAGGCCCGGGCCTGGTCCTCGCTGAGCCCGTCGACCGGGTCGACCCAGATCTTGGCGATGGCGTCGGGGTTCTCGGCTGCCACCGCCTCGATCTCGACGCCGCCCTGGGCCGAGAGCATGCCCAGGTGCTTCTTGGCCGAGCGGTCGAGGGTGAGGCTGGCGTAGTACTCCTCGGCGATGTCGGAGGCCAGCTCGATCCAGAGGATCGCGACGGTGTGGCCCTTGATGTCCATGCCGAGGATGTTCCCGGCGTGGGTGCGCACCTCGTCGGCGTTGCCGGCGAGCTTGATGCCGCCCGCCTTGCCGCGCCCGCCCACCTGCACCTGGGCCTTGACTACGACGGGGTAGCCGATGCGCTCGGCGGCGGCCACGGCGTCGTCCACGGTGGTCACCGCCTCACCGGGGCTGACCGGGATGTCGTAGCGGGCGAAGAACTGCTTGCCTTGGTATTCGTACAGGTCCAACGGCCGGCTCCTGTGCTGGTCGGACGGGCCGTTTTCTGAGCGACGGCGCCGGATGGCGATACTACGGGTGTGGCCGTGACGACTCCCAAGTCCATCCCCTCGCACGCACCGTGAGCCCGGTCGCCCAGAGCCAGGGCCACGCCGGCCGCGCCCTGGCGGTGTCGGCGGTGGCGGTCGGCGTGCTGATCGCGGTGGCCGCGGGCATCGCCATGCTCGCCTCGCGGGGCCAGGTGGACGTGCGGCTGGGCGACGAGCAGTTCTCGGGCCAGCGCACCGAGAAGCTGGCGGCCGAGATCGACGACCGCGGCCCGATCCTGTACCCGGACACCGCAGGCGGCGAGCGGGACATCGTGGTCCAGCACCTGGGCGACGACCCCGAGCAGGGCTGGATCGCCCTGGCCGCCCGGCCGCCGGGCACCTCGCGGGAGTGCACCATCCAGTCGCGGGACCGCAACGAGCCCTTCCGCTTGCTCGACTCCAACGGCGAGGTGAGCAACGCCTGCGACGGCCGCGAGTTCCCGCCCGACGGCGAGGGGCTGCCCCAGTACCCGGTTACCGTGCGAGACGGGCGGCTGGACATCGACCTCAACGCCGCCGACCGGGCCACGTCCACGACCCGCTGATTCCTGGTCGCCGCGACGCCCTGAACCTTTCCGCCCCGCGTACCGTCGTAGACGGTGGTGGAGGAGCTCGAACCGGCATTGATCCGGGCCGCGGCCGCGGGTGACCTGAAGGCCTTCGAGACGATCGTCCGCGCCTACCAGCAGCACATCTGGCGCTTCCTGCGGCGGTTCCTGGGCGACGCCGCCGCGGCCGAGGACGTGGCCCAGGAGACGTTCCTGCGGTTGTACCGGTCGCTGCCCGGCTTCGCCTTCCAGGCCAAGTTCTCGGCCTGGGTGTTCAAGATCGCCCGCAACGCCGCGCTCGACGAGCTGCGCCGCCGGCAGCGGCGGGAGCGGGTGGCGTTGGCGGCCGCCGCCGCGCTGGACGGCGGCGCCGTGAGCGGGGGCGGCACCGCGGGCGAGACCAAGGTCGAGATCGAGGCGGCGCTGGCCGCCCTGCCCGCCGACCTTCGGGAGACGGTCGTGCTGGTCGAGGTGTTCGGGCTCCCCTACGCCGAAGTGTCGGCGGTGGTGGGTGCGCCGGTCGGCACGATCAAGAGCCGCATGTTCCGGGCCCGGGAGCGCATGCAGGACTGGGCCCGTACCGGTGAGGAGGCCGCCAATGGGCTGTGAAGCCACCCGCCTGGCGGTGTCCCTGCGGCACGACGGCGAGCTGCCGGACGGGCCCGAGCACGACGCGCTCGACGAGCACCTGGCC
>JBKPRV010000549.1:0-5125 GCA_046734715.1 Actinomycetota bacterium
GCCGCAGGCGGGTCTTCTCGCCCCGGGGCCGCAGGGCCCGGTCGGTCGCGCTCGGCTCGGGGGTGGGCAGCGCCGGGGCCCGCCGGCGGGTGGGGGCGTGGCGCACGACGTTCACGCCCTCGACCGGCCCGGCCAGGATGCGGTGGAACAGTTGGGCCACCCCTTCGACCAGGGGTTGGGCGCTCGAGTCGGCCGGGATCTGCTCGGCGTAGAAGCTGCACCGGATCAGCACCGATATCAGGTTGTTGACCAGCGCGGCCCGGGCCGGGGTCGGCTCCAGGCCGAAGGCCCGGAGGACCGCCACGCCCGTGCGGTCGGCGATGCCGCCGGACCGGCGGGCCTGGGGCTCGTGGTCGCGGGAGGCGGCCTGGAACGAGGTGAAGACGGGCGCCCACGCCTCGTGGAGCGCCATGAACCGCCCGACCCACTCGGTGAGGCGGCCCAGCCCCTCCCGGTCGGGCGTGACCCGCTCCAGGCTCTCGGCCAGCGCCACCATCTCCTCGCCCAGCTGGGTGGCGAGGGCCCAGAACACGTCGTCCTTGGACGAGAAGTACTGGTAGAAGGCCGGCCGCGAGCAGCCGGCCCGGGCGGTGATGAGCTCGACGCGGGACTCGGCGAAGCCGGCCTCGGCGAAGATCTCGAGGGCGGCACCCAGTATGCGACGCTGGGTGTCGGTGCCCCTCTCGCCGACGAGCGGGTTGCTGCCGAACGGCGGCCGCCGCACCACGCTCGTTTCCATGAGGCGGTAATCTAACAGCAACGTCAGTTTCGCAAGCAGACGCCAGTTCCCGAGCGTAGGGGTCGGAGCATGCGGGTCGAGGACCTCATCCTGGTCAGCGTGGACGACCACGTCGTCGAGCCACCGGACATGTTCGAGGGGCGGCTGTCCGCCCGGGCGGCCGAGCGGGCGCCCAGGATCGAGAGGCTGGAGAGCGGCCGCGACGTGTGGATGTTCGAGGGCACCGCGTTGCCCAACGTCGGGCTGAACGCCGTCGCCGGCCGGGTGCCGGAGGAGTACGGCCTCGACCCGCTGGCCTTCTCCCAGATGCGCGCCGGCTGCTACGACATCCACGAGCGCATCCGCGACATGAACGTCAACGGCGTGCTGGGCTCGCTCAACTTCCCCAGCCTCGCCGGGTTCGCCGGCCAGCTGTTCTCCACCTGCCCCGAGCGGGACATCGGGCTGGAGCTCCTCCGGGCCTACAACGACTGGCACGTGGAGGACTGGTGCGGCGCCTACCCGGGCCGCATGATCCCGCTGTCGGTGCCGCCCATCTGGGACCCGCAGCTGATGGCGGACGAGGTGCGGCGCATGGCGGGCAAGGGCTGCTACGCGGTCACCTTCTCCGAGAACCCCGAGAAGCTGGGCTGGCCCAGCTGGCACAGCGACCACTGGGACCCGTTCCTCGACGCCTGCCAGGAGACCGGCACGGTTGTCTGCCTGCACATCGGCTCGTCGTCCCAGGTCGTGATCACCGCCATGGACGCCCCCATCGACACGATGATCACGCTCCAGCCCATGAACATCGTGCAGTGCGCCGCCGACCTGGTGTGGTCGCCGGTGTTCCGCAAGTTCCCCGACATCCGGGTGGCCCTGAGCGAGGGCGGCATCGGCTGGGTGCCCTACTTCCTCGAGCGCATCGACTACGTGTACCAGCACCACAAGGCGTGGACGAACCAGGACTTCGGCGACAAGCTGCCCAGCCAGGTGTTCAACGAGCACGTGCTCACCTGCTTCATCGACGACGCCGTGGGCATCGAGGTGCGCCACCACCTCAACCTCGACCACATCCACTGGGAGTGCGACTACCCCCACTCGGACTCGACCTGGCCCCAGGCGCCGGAGCTGGCCATGAAGTACCTGGACGGCCTCCCCGACGAGGACATCGCCCGCATCACCCACCGCAACGCCATGGCCAACTTCCACTACGACCCGTTCGCGCACATCCCGCCCGAGCAGGCGACGGTGGGCGCCTTGCGGGCCCAGGCCACCGACGTCGACACCACCCCGGTCAGCCACGGCACCGGCAAGTTCCAGGACGAGGGGATCGTGACCGCCATGACCCTGGCCGAGCGCATCTCCAAAGCCCACCAGTGACCGGCACGCCGTTCCGGGTGCAGCCGGCGCTCGACGACAGCAACCGCTTCTTCTGGACCTCGGGTGAGGACGGCCGGCTGCGCTTCTTGCGCTGCCAGGACTGCAGCTACTGGCTGCACCCGCCGGTGCCACGCTGCCCCGCCTGCGGCAGCCGGGAGGTCGCGCCCGAGGTGGTCAGCGGCCGGGGCGAGGTCTGGTCGTACACCTTGAACCACCAGCCCTGGGACGGCGATCCCGAGCCCTACGCCATAGTGCTGGTCGCCCTCCCCGAGCAGGAGGGCCTGCGGCTCACGAGCAACCTGGTCAACTGCCGGCCCGAGGACGCGCGCATCGGCATGCCGGTGAAGGTCACCTTCGAGCAGCACGACCAGGTCTGGTTCCCCCTGTTCGAGCCGGCATGACTGCTTTCGAGCAGCGGTCGATCATCTCCGGCGTGGGCCAGTCGTTCATCGGCCGGCGCCTGGGGCGGTCGGGCCTCGACCTCACCATCGAGGCCGCATTGGTGGCCATCGCCGACGCCGGGCTCACGCCGGCCGACATCGACGGCCTCGCCACCTACCCGGGCGCCGGCGTCGGCGCCGGTCCCGGGTTCAGCGGTCCGGGCAGCCCCGAGGTCCAGGACGCCCTGCGCCTGTCGCTCAACTGGCATTCGGGCGGCCTGGAGGGACCGGCGCAACTGCAGGCGGTGGTCAACGCCGTGCTGGCGGTGGGCGCGGGTCTGGCCCGGCACGTGCTCGTGTACCGCACGGTGACCGAGGCGACCGAGCAGGGGAGCGGCGGCCGCCAGGGCATCGGCCTCGGGGGCGGTGGGGGCGGGGGCGGAGGCGTGCCGCGCATGGGCGGGTCCATGCAGTGGAGCATCCCGTTCCGGGCCTACTCGGCGGCCAACTGGCTGGCCATGAACGCCCAGCGCCACTTCCACGAGTACGGCACCACGCCCGAGCAGCTGGCCATGATCGCCATCAACGCCCGCCGCAACGCGGGCTTGAACCCCAAGGCCGTCTACCGCCAGCCGATGACGCTCGACGACTACTTCGCGTCGAGGATCGTCACCACGCCGTTCCGGCTGTACGACTGCGACGCGCCGGTGGACGGCTCGACCGCGGTGATCGTGTCGGCGGCTGAGCATGCCGCCGACCTGGACCACCCGGTGGCCCGGGTGGAGGCGGTGGGCACCGCGCTGAGGGGCCGGCCGTCGTGGGACCAGTTCGACGACATGACCACCATGGCCGCCCGCGACGCCGCCGCCCAGCTGTGGACCCGCACCGACCTCAAGCCGGCCGACGTGGACGTGGTCGAGCTGTACGACGGGTTCAGCTTCCTGTCCATGTGCTGGCTGGAGGCGTTGGGCTTCTGTGGGGTGGGGGAGTCAGGGCCCTTCGTGGAGGGTGGCCAGCGCATCGCCCTCGACGGCGAGCTGCCGCTCAACACCCACGGCGGCCAGCTGTCCGCCGGCCGCCTGCACGGCTTCGGCTTCATCCACGAGGCGGTCCTGCAGCTCCGGGGCATCGCCGGCGACCGCCAGGTCCGCTCCGGCCCAGAGGTGGCGGCGGTGGCCAACGGCGGCGGCCCCGTGGCCGGCGCGCTGCTGCTCAGCCGGTTGTAGCTCCACCGCCCTCAGTCTTCCCGGAAGCGCTCGCCGAGGATCGTCGCCAGGCGGCGCCGATCGAGCTTGCCCGAGTCGAGCCAGGGCAGCTCGGTCTGGTCCTCGTACACCGCGATGTGGCGCGGCACCTGGTAGGAGGCGATGGCCTCCTTGACCCGCTTGCGGGCCTCGTCCTCGTCGAGCGTGTCGCCGGGCCGCAGGGCGATGGCCGCCACCACGTCCTGGCCCCGGTGGGCGTGGGGGATGCCGGTCACGAAGGCGAGGGCCACCTCGGGCTGCGCCTCCAGCGCCAGCTCCACGTCGCGCGGCGTGACGTTCATGCCCGACGACTTGATGCCCTCGCCCAGCCGGCCGGTGAAGTAGAAGTGCCCGTCCTCGTCGAAGTGCCCGCCGTCGCCGGTCGGGTACCAGCCGTCGGGGGTGAAGGTGTCGGCCCCCTCCCGCTTGTGCAGGCCCAGCATCAGCGAGTAGCCCCGCACCCACAGCTCGCCGGTGGCGCCGACCGGCACGTCCTCGCCGGTCACCGGGTCGACCAGCCTGTGCTCCACGCCGGGGACGGACCGCCCGAACGAGCCCTCCTTGCCCGGTGGGAGCGGCGCGTCGTAGGCGTCGAAGGTGTGGGGCCCCAGCGTCTCGGTCATGCCCAGCGAGTTGGCCTTGGGCGGGGCGCCGCCCGCCGCCGCATCGGGTTGCAGGGCGGCCAGCGTGCCGCCCCGGATGGAGGACAGGTCCCGCTCGGGGTAGCTCGGGTGGTCCATGAGCGCCTTGCCCATGTGCGGCCAGCCCAGCACCTGGGTGACCCGCTCCCGCTCGATCAGCGCGAGGGTGGCGCCCGGCTCGAACTGGTCCTCGAACACCAGCGTGGACCCCGCGTGCAGGGCGGCGATCAGCGTGAAGCTGAGCCCGCCCACCCAGAACAGCGGCATGGGCGTGTAGAGCACGTCGTCGCGGACCAGGTCGCGCATCGGCCAGAGGTTGTGGGCGTGGCGGACGACCGCGCCGTGGCTGTGGACCGCGCCCTTGGGGTCCGCGGTCGAGCCCGAGGAGTACACGACCACCATGGGGTCGGCCGGCGTGACCTCGGCCTCGCACGCCGCCAGCAGGTCGGCGGGCACCTCGCTGCCCCGGGCCGCGAGCTGCTCGACGGGCCGGGCCCACGGGCGGCTCCCGCCGCCCCGGGTACTCGTTCGGCGGGCCGCGCCCCACGTCCACACCGCCCGCAGGTACGGCTGCGACGGCGCCAGGATCCGCTCCGGCTCGGCGTCGGCCAGGCCGGGCACCGCCTGCTCCAGGCGGGCGAGGTAGTCGTGGCCGAGGTGGGCGTCCACCGTCAGCAGCGTGTGGACGTCGCCGTGGCGCAGCAGCCAGCCCAGCTCCGGGGCCTTGCTGTAGGTGTTGAGCAGCACGGCGATCGCGCCCAG
>JBKPRV010000550.1:0-20832 GCA_046734715.1 Actinomycetota bacterium
GGCGTGCACCACGACCCGGGTGCGGACCCGCCAGGTCGCCTGGGCCAGCCCGCCCTGCACATAGGCGGCCAGGTCGCCGCCGGGCGGGTCGCGGGGCGTGAACCGGTCGCCGAGGGCGTTGGCGGGCAGGTCGATGCGGTCGGCTCGGAAGGTCCGCCAGTCGTCCCGGGCCACGTCCCAGGCCACCAGGTACCAGCGGCCCCGGGCCAGCACCACGCGGTGGGGCTCGACCGTGCGGGTGGTGGCGCCGCCTTCGTGGTCGCGGTAATCGAACCGCAGCCGCCGGTGGTCGCGGCAGGCGCCGGCCACCAGGGTGAGCACCTCGGCGGCGAGGTCCGGCCCGCTACCGCCGAGGGCCAGCGTGGCCGTCTCGATGGCCGCGGCCCGGTCCCGCAGGCGGGAGGGCAGCACCTGCTCCAGCTTGGCCAGCGCCCGCTGCGACGCGTCGTCCAGCCCGGTGACCGCGGCCGCGGCCGCGAGGCGCAGCCCCAGGGTCACCGCCACCGCCTCGCCGTCGTCCAGCAGCAGGGGCGGCAGCTCGGTCCCCGCCCCCAGGTGGTAGCCGCCGGCCGGGCCGGGCTCGGCGTGCACGGGGTAGCCGAGCCGGCGGACCCGCTCGACGTCGTTGCGGATCGTGCGGGTCGTCACCCCCAGCCGGGCCGCCAGCTCGGGCCCGGACCACCGGGGCCGGGACTGGAGCAGGGCCAGCAGCCGTAGCAGCCGGTCCGAGGTCGACAGCATGCGCCCATCGTCGCACGCCATGCGGAAGGGATCGTTCCGCAGGGGGTAGGGCCGTTCGGCCCTACCGGGGGCGCCGCCCCGCCGCGCACGATCGGGTGGACGAGCCACGGGAGGTGTGCCATGGCACTGCCGGCTATGGACAGTGACCCCACCGTGTCGCGCCCGCCGTTGACGCCGACGAGCACGCTCGCCGAAGCGTGGGCCCACCTGCGGGCCACCGGCGAGCGGATGGCCGTCGTGTGGCGCCATGACCAGCCGGTGGGCATGGTGGGGGCGGAAGCCCTGCTGGACGGGATCCGCTGCGGGCGCAGCGGGGACCCGGTCGCCACGGTCATGGAGTACGTGGCCGTGCACGTCGACAGCGACGCCGACGCGGGTGCCACCTTGCGGCAGTTCCGGCGCGCCGCGTGGGACTGGCTGCGCGAATGACGTAAGACAGTCCGCCTGTCGGACGCCGTAGGATGCGCGACATGTCGGACCGGATCCGGTTCGAGACCGACCCGTCGCGCTACCGCCATTGGCGCCTCGACATCGACGTCCCGGTGGCGACACTCACCCTGGCCGTCGACCCGGTCGGGGGCCTGGGCGACTACGAGCTCAAGCTCAACTCCTACGACCTGGCGGTCGACATCGAGCTGCACGACGCCCTGCAGCGGCTGCGCTTCGAGCACCCGGGGGTTAAGGCCGTGGTCATCACCGGTGGGCTCGACAAGGTGTTCTGTGCCGGCGCCAACATCGGGATGCTGGCGGCCGCCTCCCACGCCCACAAGGTGGGGTTCTGCAAGTTCACCAACGAGACCCGCAACGGCATGGAGGAGATGTCGGCCCGGGGCGGCCAGGTGGTGATCGCCGCGGTCAACGGCACCGCCGCGGGCGGCGGCTACGAGCTGGCCCTGGCGTGCGACGAGATCCTGCTGGTGGACGACCGCTCGTCGTCGGTGTCCCTGCCCGAGGTGCCGCTGCTGGCGGTGCTCCCCGGCACCGGAGGGCTCACCCGGCTGGTCGACAAGCGCCACGTGCGCCGCGACCTGGCCGACGTGTTCGCCACCAAGGCCGAGGGCGTCCGGGGCCGCCAGGCGGTGACGTGGGGCCTCGTCGACGGGGTGGCGCCGCCGTCGGGCTTCGCCGAGCTGGTCCGCTCCCGGGCCGAGGCGCGGGCGGCGGAGTCGGACCGGCCCGACGGAGGCGAGGGTGTCATGCTGGGCCCGCTGGAGCACCGGTTCGTGTCCGTGGACATCGACCGCGACCTGGGCGTCGCCCATCTGATCGTCCGGGCGTTCTCGTCGCTGGGCGAGTCCTTGGAAGCGTGCCGCGAGCTCGACGCCGCCGTGCTCGACCTGCGGTTCAACGAGCCCGAGGTCGGGACGTGGGTGTTGCACACCGAGGGCGAGCCGGCGTCGGTCCTGGCGGCCGACGAGGCGGTGGGGGCGGAAGGCTGGCTGGCCCGCGAGGTGCGGTTGTACTGGGGGCGCACGCTCAAGCGGCTCGATCTGTCCGCCCGCACGCTGGTGGCGCTGATCGGGCCGGGCAGCTGCTTCGCCGGCACGCTGGCCGAGCTGGCCCTGGCCGCCGACCGCACGCTGCTCCTCGATGACGGGGACACGGCGCTGCGGCTGACTGTGGCCAACGACGGCTGGTCTCCGATGGCCAACGGGCGGTCCCGGCTGGCCACCCGATTCTGGGGCCGCGACGACGACCTTGCCCGGGCCCGGGCGTCGCTCGGCAAGGAGCTGGTGGCCGCGGACGCCGCCGAGGCCGGGCTGGTCACGTCCACCCCCGACGACCTCGACTGGGACGACGAGGTGCGGCTGCTGCTGGAGGAGCGGGCCAGCTTCTCGCCCGACGCGCTCACCGGGATGGAGGCCAACCTGCGCTTCCCCGGGCCGGAGACGCTGGAGACCAAGATCTTCGCCCGCCTCACCGCCTGGCAGAACTGGATCTTCCAGCGACCCAACGCGGTCGGGCCCGAAGGCGCGCTGCGGCGTTACGGCACCGGCGCCCGGCCCGCCTACGACAAGGGAAGGGTCTGATGTCCTCGGTCGACCTCGCCGCCCGCATCCCCAACAACGTCGGCCTGGCCGACGACCGGCGGCTGCAGCGGGCGCTGGAGTCGTGGCTGCCCCGCTACCTCGACTGGTGGCGCGAGCTGGGACCGGTCGAGCACCAGGACCACGACGTGTTCCTGCGCACGGCCACCGACGTCGGCCAGGAGGGTTGGGCCCACTTCGATTACGTCCGCATGCCGGAGTACCGCTGGGGCATCTTCCTGGCCGAGCAGGCCGACGACCGGCGCGTCGCGTTCGGCGACCGGCGGGGCGAGCCGGTGTGGCAGGAGGTCCCGGGCGAGCACCGCTCCGAGCTGCGCCGCCTGCTCGTGGTGCAGGGCGACACCGAGCCCGCCTCGGTCGAGCAGCAGCGCAGCCTGTGCCGCACCGCGCCCAGCCTCTACGACATGCGCAACCTCTTCCAGGTGAACGTGGAGGAGGGCCGCCACCTGTGGGCGATGGTGTACCTGCTCCACCGCTACTTCGGGCGGGACGGCCGTGACGAAGCCGACGAGCTGCTCGAGCGCCACTCGGGCGACGTCGACAACCCCCGCATCCTCGGCGCCTTCAACGAGCCGACGCCGGACTGGCTGTCGTTCTACCTGTTCACCTACTTCACCGACCGGGACGGCAAGTTCCAGCTGGCCTCGCTGCGGGAGAGCGCCTTCGACCCGCTCTCGCGCACCTGCGACTTCATGCTCAAGGAGGAGGCGCACCACATGTTCGTGGGCGCCACCGGCGTCGGCCGGGTGGTGCAGCGCACCGCGGAGCTGATGCGGGAGCACGACACCGACGACGTCCGGCAATACGGGGGCATCGACGTGGCCACGCTCCAGCGCTACCTGAACTTCCACTACAGCGTGTCGCTCGACCTGTTCGGGGCGGAGACGTCGACCAACGCGGCCAACTACTTCGCCGCCGGGCTCAAGGGGCGGTTCCAGGAGGAGCGCCGGCCCGACGACCACCGGCTGCTGGACGCCACCCGAGGGGTCCCCACCGTGGCCGACGGGACCATCGGGGAGCGGGAGGTGCCGTCCCTGTCGGCGCTGAACGAGACGCTGCGGGACGACTACATCGCCGACTGCGCCAAGGGCCTGGAGCGCTGGAACCGGACGCTGGCCCCGGTGGGGGCGGAGCTGCGGCTGCCGCACGTCGGCTTCCACCGGGCGGTGGGGGCGTTCCGGGACCACCACGTCGGCCCCGACGGCCGGCTGCTGTCGGACGCCGAATGGGCCGCGGGCGTGCCGTCCTGGCTGCCGACGCCCGACGACGAGGCGTACGTGGCCTCGCTCATGCAGCCGGTGACCGAGCCGGGGAAGATGGCGGGCTGGGTGGCCCCGCCGTCGGTGGGGATCAACGGGAAGCCGATCGAGTACGAGTACGTGCGGGGGGCATGAGATGACCTACAACGCAGCCGCGTGGCTGGTCGACCGCCACGTCGCCGCGGGCGACGGCGATCGCCTGGCCGTCGTGTGCGGCGACGACCGCCTGAGCTACGCCGACCTGCAGCGCCAGGTGTGGCGGGCCCAGAACGCCCTGGCCTCGCTCGGCATCCGGCGCACCGAGCGCATCGTGCTGGTGATGGACGACGAGCCCAACTGGCTGGCCTGGTTCCTGGGCGCGCTGCGCTCGGGCATCGTGCCCGTCCCCCTGTCGACCATGCTCACGCAAGGCGAGCTGGCCCCGGTGGTGGCCGACGCGGTGGCGGGCGCGGTGGTGGCCTCGGGCCGCCATGCCGAGCGGGCGAGGGCCACGGTGGTGCTCGACGGCGACGACTGGGGCGGCTTCGACGACGAGAGCGAGGCGCCGGTGGCGCCCACGGGCGAGGACTCACCCGCGTTCTGGCTCTACTCGTCGGGCACCACCGGCCTGCCCAAGGGCGTGATGCACCGGCACTACGGTCCCGAGGCCACGGTCCACACCATGGCCGAGACCGTGCTGCGCATCCGGCCCGACGACCGCTTCCTGGCGGTCCCCAAGCTGTTCTTCGCCTATGGCCTGGGCGTCACGATGACGTTCCCGTTCGCGGTGGGAGCCACGGCCATCCTCAACCCGGAGCCGTCGTCGCCCCCGGGGATCGCGGCGCTGGCGGGGTCCCAGCGGCCGACCATCCTGGCGGTGAGCCCCGGGTTCGTGGCCGGCCTGCTGGACGCCGACCTGCCGGCCGACGCCCTGTCCTCGGTGCGGCTGGCGACCTCGGCGGGCGAGACGCTGCCTGCCGACCTGCACCGGCGCTTCACCGAGCACTTCGGCGTGCCCCTGCTCGACGCCCTGGGCAGCACCGAGGCACTGCACTGCTTCCTCGGCAACCACCCGGGCCGGGAGCGGGCCGGCACCAGTGGCGAGGTGATCGAGGGCTACGAGCTCAAGCTGCTGGACGAGAACGACGTCGAGGTGACCGAGCCCGACACCCCCGGCTACCTGCACGTGAAGGGCCCCTCGATCGCCACCGGCTACTGGAGCCGCTTCGACGCCAGCCAGGCGGCGTTCCGCGGCGACTGGCTCAAGACCGGCGACGTCTACACCCGCTCGGCCGACGGCTACTACACGTTCCTGGGGCGCAACAGCGACATGATCAAGGCCGGCGGGATCTGGGTCTCGCCCGCCGAGGTGGAGGCGGCGCTGATCGAGCACCCCGACGTCCTGGAGGCCGCGGTGGTCGGCCCCCGCGACGCCCGCGGCCTCGAGCAGGTGGTGGCCGTGGTCGTGCCCCGCGCCGGCCGCACCGTCGACCCGGACGCGCTGGAGGCTCACTGCCGCGCTCGCATGGCCGCGTTCAAGCGGCCCCGCCGCGTGGTGGTGGTCGAGGGCCTCCCCAAGACCCCGACGGGCAAGATCCGCCGCTTCGCCCTGCGCAACGCCGTGGCCGCCGGCGAGCTGTGACGCGCGGCTCGGTCGAGCGGGAGCTGCTCCCCGGTCGCGCCGACCTGCCACCGCTGGTCTTCCTACACGAGGGCCTGGGCTCGCTCAGCCTGTGGCGCGACTTCCCCCGCCGGGTGGCGGCCGCCTGCGGGGGCCCGACGACGCTCGTCTACTCCCGCCCCGGCTACGGCCACTCGCCCCCGGCGCTGCTGCCCCGGCCGGTCAGCTACATGCACCACGAGGCCCTGGCGGTGCTCCCGGCCGTCCTGGCCGAGGCCGGCATCGAGCACCCGGTCCTGGTGGGCCACAGCGACGGAGCCTCCATCGCCCTGATCCACGCCGGGGCCGGCCACCCGGTCACCGCCCTGGTCCTGCTCGCCCCCCACGCCTTCGTGGAGGACCGCACCGTCGCCGGCATCGAAGCCGCCACCCGCGCCTACGACGCCGGCCCGCTCCGCACCCGACTGGCCCGCCACCACGCCGACGTCGACGCCACGTTCCGCGGCTGGAGCGACGTCTGGCTCTCCGCCCCGTTCCGCTCCTGGAACATCGAGGACACCCTCCCCGCCATCGCGTCCCCGCTCCTGCTCGTGCAGGAGGCCGGCGACCCCTACGGCACCCTCGCCCAGCTCGACGCGATCGAAGCCGGCGTCTCCGCCCCGGTCACCCGCCTGGTCCTCCCCGGCCAGGGCCACAGCCCCCACGAAGCCGCCCCCGACGAGGTCGCGACCGGCATCGCCGCGTTCGTGTCCGGGCTCACCCCGGCGTGAGGGCCAGGTCGACCGCGTGCTCCAGCGACAGGCGGGTGCCTTCGGCCCACAGGCGGTCGAGCTCGTCCTGGCCGAGCGCGGCGCGCAGGCGCTCCACCGTGCGGGCATGTTCGGAGACGTCGCCCTGGGCGATGTGGCCGCCCAGGATCCGTAGGGCTTCCTCTGCCGCGCCGAGCAGGCGGGTGGCGCGGGCGGGGTGGCCGAGGCCCAGCTCGGGGCCGGCGACGACGATCAACCCCTCGGCCGACGTGACCCGGCGGCCGGCGGACCACACGAGGCGCAGTGCGTCGCACGCCAGGCGGCGGGCCTCGGCGTAGTCGCCCGCGTGGTCGGCCAGGAAGCTGAGGCAGCCCAGCAACATGGCGGTGTGCTGGTCGTCGCCCACCACCCGGGCGACCTCGAGGGCCTCCTCGTAGGCCGCCCGGGCCCGGTCGTCGTCGCCGTGGACCCGGGTCAGCTCGCCCATCCCGTTCAGCGTCGCGGTCAGCAGTGGCAGCTCGCCGACCCGGCGGGCCAGGGCCGTGGCCTCCTCACACAGTCCCAGCGCCGGCTCGTAGTGGGCCCTTTCACCGATGTAGCTCGCCGCCGTGAGGTTCAGGCTGTAGGCCAGGTAGCGGTCGTGGCCGAGGCGGCGGAACGCTTCGGCGGCGGCCTCCCAGTGGCGGCGCGCCTCCCGCTCGCTGCGGGCCCACGCCACGAAGCCGGCGGCCAGCTCCAGGCGGGCCGCCAGGCCGTCGTCCAGTTCGCCGACTGTGTCGCGGGTCAGGGTGTGCGCCTCCGCCACCCAGCGGCGTCCTTCGTCCTGGCCGCCCTCGCGGTGCCAGAAGTTGCCCATGGCCGCGGTGATGCGGGTCGCCATCTCGGTCTCGCCGTGCGCCACCGCCCAGGTATGGGCGGCCCGGACTTCGCCCAGCAGCTCGGTGACGGCCTCCACCCACCAGCCCGCGGCGTCGGTCCAGCGCCGGTCCTCCAGGTCGGCGACCCAGCCGGCGATGTACGCGGCGTGGCGGCGGCCGACCGCGTCGCCGGCGGTGTCTTCGGCGTCCGCCAGCAGCTCGCGGGCCCGCTCCCGCAGGAGCTCCAGCAGCACGAAGCGGGCCTCCCCGCCGCGCCCCCGCACCCGGCGCACCAGGCTCTGGTCCACCAGGCGGCTCAATGCCTCCACCACCTCCAACCTGGGGTCGCCGCACACGTGCTCGACCGCCTCCAGCGGCACGGGGCCGGAAAACACGCCCAGCCGGGCGAACAGCCGCTGCTCGGGCCCGCCCAGCAGTTGCAGGCTCCAGTCGATGGTGGCCGGGACCGTCTGCTGGCGGGCGGGAGCGTCACGGGCGGCGCCGTCCGGCGAGCCGAGCCGGGCACCCAGCCGGGTGCGCAGCAGCGATGGCGGCAGCGTGCGCACGTGCCCGGCGGCCAGCTCGATGGCCAGCGGCAGCCCGTCCACGGTGCGGCAGATGGCGACGACGTCGGCCAGGTTGGGCTCCAGGCGGAACGTGCCGTCCACGGCCGTGGCGGCCTGGGCGAACAGCGCCACGGCGTCACCGAGGGTGTAGCCGTCGCCCCCAGCGCCGGTCGGGTCGACGGACAGGGGGCTCACGTCGAAGACGTGCTCGCCGGCGATGCGCAGCCGCGCCCGGCTCGTGACCAGCACGTGCAGGCCGTCGGATGCCCGCACCAGCTCGGCCACGAAGCCGGCGGCCTCCACCACATGCTCGAAGTTGTCCAGCACCAGCAGGTAAGGGCGTCCCTGCACCGCCTCGGCGATCACCGCCGCCGGGTCACTGCCCGGCCCGGCGCGGATGCCGAGCTCGCGCACGATCAGCTGGGGGACCAGCTCGGCCTCGCGCACCTTGGTGAGGTCGACGAAGCAGCTCTCGACCGGCGCGGTGCCGTCCCGGCGCAGGACCGCCTCGACCGCCAGGCGGGTCTTGCCCACCCCGCCCGGCCCCAGCAGCGTGACGACCCGGCTCCGTTCGAGCAGCGCCACGACGGCGTCGATGTCCCCGGCCCGCCCGATGGTCGGCGTGGCCGGGCGGGGGACCGGCGTGGGTCGTGCCGCGGCGGCCACCGCGGGTGCCTCCTCGGCCGGCACCGGCCCCACCTCCCGCACCTCGCCCACGAACTGGTAGCCGCGCCCGTGAACCGTGCGGATCAGCCGCTGGGCCCGCCCGTCGTCGCCGATGGCCCGGCGGGCGCTCTTGATCCGGCTGGACAGTGCCGACTCGGTGACGAAGCGCGTGTGCCACACCTCGTCCAGCAGCTCCTCCTTGGGGACCAGGCGATGGCGCTGGCGCACCAGCAGCGCGAGGACGTCGAACACCTGCGGCTCCACCGCCCGGGGCTGCCCACCCACCCGCAGCTCGACCCGGCCGAGGTCGAGCTCACAGCGCTCGAAGCCGAAGACCGTCACGCCCGCTCCATCCCCGAAGCTTCATCGCCCGGTCTCCGATCCGCAACGACCGCGCCCACAGCTACCTTGCGGACCATGTCGGTTGCCCGCGCCCTGATGCTGTTCGCGCTGGCGGCCGTGGCCGAGATCGGGGGCGCCTGGCTGGTGTGGCAGGGCGTGCGCGAGCACCGCGGCGTGGCCTGGGTCGGCGCCGGCATCGTGGCGCTGGCCGCCTACGGGTTCGTGGCCACGCTCCAGGAGGATCCGCACTTCGGCCGCATCCTGGCCGCGTACGGCGGCATCTTCGTGGCCGGCTCGCTGGCGTGGGGCATCGTGGCCGACGGCTTCCGCCCCGACCGCTGGGACCTGCTCGGCGCGGGGGTGTGCCTGCTGGGCGTGGCCGTCATCATGTTCGCCCCGCGCTCGGCCTGACGCCCGCTAGGGCATCCCGCCGTCGACGCGGAGCGTCGCCGCCGTGGTGTAGCTGGAGGCGTCGCTGGCCAGGTACAGCGCGGCGCCGACGATCTCCGACGGCTGCCCGACGCGGCCGAGGGCGAAGCCGGCGCGGCCGAGCGAGGCGCCGCCGTCCTCCCAGGCCTCGCTCACGTCGGTGAGGAAGGGGCCGGGCATGAGGGTGTTGACCCGCACCTCGGGGCCGAACGCGTGGGCGAAGCCGACGGTCAGCGCGTTGAGGCCGGCCTTGGCCGCCGCGTAGGGGAGGAACGTGGGCGCCGGGCGGAGCGACCCGGAGGTGCTCACGTTGATGATCGAGCCGCGCCCCGCCGCCTTCATGCGGGTGCCGGCCAGGGCGGCCAGGCGGAACGGCCCCTTGAGGTTGACGTCCTGCACCTTGTCCCACAGCGCCTCGCTCACGTCGGTGAGCTCGCCGTACAGCGGGGACATCCCCGCGTTGTTCACGAACACGTCGATGCGTCCCCACTCGGCGTAGACGGTCTCGATCAGCCGGTCGCAGTCGTCCCAGTGGCCGACGTGGCAGGCCACGGCCAGCGCCCGGCGCTTGGTCGTCTCCTCGATCTCATGGGCGAGCAACGTGCAGTTGTCCAACTTGCGGCTGGCGATCACCACGTCGGCCCCGGCGGCGGCGAAGGCCCGGACCATCTCACGCCCGAGCCCGCGGGACCCGCCGGTGACCACGGCTACCCGGTCGGAGAGATCGAACTGTTCGACGGCGGAGGACATCATCGGTTCAGCCTGGCATCCCCGGCCCGCCCGGTTCACACCGTGTCGATGCCCGCGGGCAGGCCCGGCCGCGGCCAGGCCGGGTCCGGGCGCCAGCTGCCCAGGCCCTCGGAGAACGGTCCCGCCCGGCGTTCGACCAGGTCGACGACCTCCTCCTGGGCGGCCTTGACCGCCACCCGCTCGGCCCCCGTGATCACCCCGACCCGGCAACCGTGCTCGAACTCGTCCTCGTCCTTGAGCGTCCACGTGCCGTCGGGCGCGACGACCAGGTCGAGCAGGAGGTCGAGGGTGTCGATCCCGTGGGGAGCCCGTTCCGGCGGCCTCGCGAAGTCGACGTACCAGCACCGCGGCTCGCCGGACTCCGCCTCGTACAGCGCGCTGACCATGTACCACCGCCCCGCGGCCACCACCCGGACCACGTTGGTCCATAGCCAGCTCCACGGCCCGAGCTGCCACCGTCGCTCGGCTAGGGCGGCGAGGCACGCGTCGCGGCCCTCGCTCGACGGTGCCGTCAGCCACCGGATGAAGGGCTCGGGCGCCAGCGTCTCGACCCCCGGCCAGCATGCGAACGTGAGCTGGTCACCGTCGTCGGCCAGGACCCGGCCCGGGCATGCGCTCCACACGCGGCCGGCGAACACGTCTCGCCGCACGATGGACGCCCCCGGCTCGAAATGCGTCACGGTCAGAAGCCGGGGTAAGCCCGACGGAGCTCGGCCAGGAGGTCGGCATCGCCCTCGAACGCGGGCGTGTGGTCCCGGTCGAGGCGGCCGTACACCAGGCGGGCGAAAGCCTCGGCCGGCAGGGTCAGGTCCGGGTCGCCGCCCCCGTTCCCGCCTCCGGGGGTGAAGGTGACGGCGTCGGGGGTGAGCCTGATGGCGAAGGTTCGCTCCGGGTCGGTGGTGCGCACGGTGACGGTCCGGTCGCTGCCGGTGGGCCGGGCGCTGAACCGGGCCGCGAACTCGAGGTTGTCGATGACCAGCGCCGTGGCGCCCGGGGCGAGGGTGGCGGCAGGGTCCAGGGCGACCTCGACGTCCCAGGTGTGGAAGGTGTGCTCGTTGAGGCGCAGCCCGATCATCCCGTGCCCGTCGAACTCCCGGGGGCCGAGCCGGAAGCGGAAGCCGGCCAGGTCGCCGTCGCTCAGCCCCTCCAGGCGCTCGACCAGCGCGGCGTCGCTGATCAGCGCGTCGTCGGCCATGGCGCGAGCCGACTTGGCGTTCCAGGCGTCCCACACCCCGGGAGCGAAGTCGTCGGGGAACGCCCGGCCCGCCAGCCCGTCGTCCAGCCGGCGCTGCAGGATCACCGCCCCCGACCCGATGTGGGACAGCACCTGGGCGATCGACCACTCCGTCGGGTAGGCCTGCGCCTCGAGCGTGGCGTCGTCCAGCGGCGTGACCAGGTCGCGCAGGTGGTCGGACGAGCGGTGAAGCTCCTGCATGCGGGCATCCATGCGCCCACCGTAGAGGTCGTTCCGGCCGGCCCGTGACGGTCCCTCAGGGGATCTCCATGATCTCACCACGCCGTCTCCAAGGTCGCGGCGCCCCGTCGCGTCAAAGTCGTCCTCGTAGCCGCACGAGAGCCGTACCCGAGGAGACGACGATGGCTGCCCCCCGTACGCATGAGCACGAGATCGCGGTGGTCGGCGCCCGCGCCGCCGGCGCGGCGACGGCCATGCTGGCCGCCCGCCTGGGCCACGACGTCGTCGTGGTCGACCGGGCGCTGTTCCCCAGCGACACGCTGTCCACCCACTCCATCTCGCGCAGCGGGGTCGTCCAGCTCGATCGCTGGGGCCTGCTCGACGAGGTGGTGGCCAGCGGCGCCCCGGCCATCCGCGAGGTCGCGTTCCACACCCCCGAGGGCTCGCTGCAGCGCACGGTCAAGGAGTCGGCCGGGGTGGACTTCCTGGTCGCCCCCCGCCGCCACATGCTCGACACCATCGTGGCGGAGGCGGCCGAGGCCTCCGGGGCCACGCTGCGCCTCGGCGTCACCGTCACCGGCCTGCGGCGCGACGCCGCCGGGCGGGTCACCGGCGTGTCCGGTCAGGACCAGGACGGCGCCCCGGTCGAGATCGACGCAGCCGTGGTGGTGGGGGCGGACGGCCTGCGCTCCGGCGTCGCCCGGGCCGCAGGCGCCGGCGTGGCCGAGTCCCGGGGCCCGACCGGGACCACCTTCTACGCCTACTACCACGGGCCGATCTGGCCGGGCATCGAGTTCTTCGTGAGCGACGGAGCCCTGGCCGGCATCTTCCCCACGCATGGAGGCGAGGCCTGCATCTGGATGTGCGTCCCCGCCACCACCGGGCGGCTTGCCCGCCGCCGGGCCGGGTCCGTCCCCGACGCCTTCGATCGGCTGCTGGCGCAGCACGCCCCCGCGCTGGCCGAACGGCTGAGCACGGCCCGGCGCACGTCACCGGTCCGGACCGCCACCCGGCTGCCCAACCAGGTGCGCGAGGCGTGGGGGCCGGGCTGGGTGTTGGTCGGCGACGCCCTGTACTTCCGGGACCCCATCACCGGCCACGGCATCAGCGACGCCTACCGGGACGCCGAGCTGCTGGCCTGGGCCCTGGACGAGGGCCTGCGCGACCGGCGCGGCCTGGGCCCCGCCCTCGACCGCTACCGCCACCAGGCGGATGAGGCCCGGCGGGAGATCTTCGACATCACCTGCGAGCTGGGCCAGTTCCCCCCGCCCGGCCGCTTCGTCAACCTGCAGCGCCAGCTCAGCATGGCCATCGAGACCGAGGCGGCGGCCCTGGCCTCCCGCCCCGTCCCGGGCCACGACCGCCTGGCCGTGGCCTGACCCCAACCCAGCGACAAAGGAACCGACATGAGCATCACCGAGACCACTGACCACATCCGCAACGGCGTCGACACCGCCACCCTCTTCGCCACGCTCGACGCGGTGAAGGAGGCCCCGGCCGCGGCCAAGTTCCAGTTCCGGGCGCACAACGAGTGGCAGAACGGCACCCACAGCCGCAGCACCATCGGCGACTTCTTCGGGGTCGGCGAGGAGCGGGCCCACGAGCGCACGTTCACCTTCGACGCCGACCACCCCGCGGTGCTGGTGGGCAAGGACAACGGCCCGACGCCGGTCGAGTTCGTGCTCCACGCTCTGGCCGCCTGCCTGACCGCCGGCCTGGCCAACATCGCCGCCGCCCGCGGCGTCACCCTCACCGAGGTGCGCTCCACCGTCGAGGGCGACATCGACCTGAACGGCATCCTCGGCCTCGACCCCGAGGTCCGCAACGGCTATCAGGGCATCACCGTCCGCTTCAGCGTCAAGGGCGACGCCCCGGCGGAGAAGCTGCGCCAGATCCTGGAGCAGTCCCGGGCCCGCTCCGCGGTCTACGACGTCATCACCAACCAGGTGCCGGTCACGATCGAGGTCGAAGCAGGCTGACCCCCCGCTCATGCCTGCGCTGCCGGGATCGGCGGTCGACCAGCTCGACCGCCCCCGGCGGCGTGGCGCGTCCGGTCGTAGATTCCGGGCATGAGGGCAGCGATCCTGGAGGACGGCCGGCTCGAGATCCGCGAGGTGCCCGAGCCGGAGCCCCAGGCGGGCGAGGCCCTGGTGCGGCTGCAGGCCGCGGGGGTGTGCCACTCCGACCTGCACCTCGTGCGGGGCGACTGGCCCGGCTTCGGTCGCCCGGGGGGAGCGATGGCCCTGGGCCACGAGGGGATCGGGGTGGTCGAGGCGCTCGGCCCCGAGGGCGAGCGGCCCGCGGAGGTGAACGTGGGCGACCGGGTGATCCTCGGCCTGGGCGGCGCCGGGGGCGGCTACTGGTGCGGGGCGTGCGAGTTCTGCCTGAGCGGGCGGCCCCGGCTGTGCGCCCAGGCCCGCCCGCTGCTGGGCACCTACGCCGAGCGGATCCGGCTGTGGACCCGCTCGCTGGTGGTGCTGCCCGAGGCCGTGGCGGACGAACAGGTCCCGCTGGCTTGCGGCGGGCTGACCGCCTACAGCGCGGTGAAGAAGCTCTGGCGCTTCGGGGTGCCGCCCGGCAAGGCGGTGGCCATCATCGGAGCTGCGGGCGGGCTGGGGCACTACGGCGTCCAGGTGGCCAGGGCGTTCGGCTACAAGGTCCTGGGCGTCGATGTGGGCGGGGCCCGCTGCGAGTTCGTGCGGTCGCTGGGCGCCGACGCGGCCTACGACGTGGGGGAGGCGGTCGAGCGCATCCGCCGGGACCACGGAGGCGCCTACGGCACGGTCGTGTTCGCGGCCCGCCTCGCCGGCTTCGAGGTGGGGTTGCGCACGCTGCGGCGGGGAGGCGTGTTCGTGGCGGTGGGCATGCCCGCAGCCAGCGAGGGCTCGCTCGCGATCAGCCCGCTCGACCTGGTGAGCCGCGACCCGCTGATCATGTCCTCGGTGGTGGGCACGGTGGAGGAGATGCGCGAGCTGGTCGCCCTGGCGCTGGACGGCACGGTGAAGACCCACGTAGGCCGCACCGGCGGCCTGGACGACCTCCCACTGGTCCTGGAGGAGCTGGAGGCGGCGTCGTACCCGGGCCGGGCCGTGCTCACGATCTGACGGTGGTCTGGCCGGTGCTGGTGGGCTCCTGGCTGGCGTCGTACCCGGGCCGGGCCGTGCTCACGATCTGACGGTGGTCTGGCCGGTGCTGGTGGGCTCCTGGCTGGCGTCGTACCCGGGCCGGGCCGTGCTCACGATCTGACGGTCACCTCGAACAGGTGGCCGTCGGGGCTGACGAAGTACACGCGGCCGGGCCCGCCCAGGGCATCGTCGGTCTGGCCGTTGTCGGGATGCTCGGGGTCGTTGCCGTAGGCCAGGCGCTCCGCCCGGAGGCGGTCGACCACGCCGGCGAACCGGTCGTCGTCCACCCGGAAGGCCAGGTGGTGAAGGGCCAGGGACCCGACCGCGGCGAACAGCACCCGGCATCCGTCGAGCCCGACGCTGAACATGTCGCCGTCCGGGCCCTCGGGTCCCGCCGTGGCACCCAGGATGCCCGCCAGCAACCCGGCCGCCCGCTCGGGGTCACGCGAGGGCACGGCAACGTGGTCGATGGTGGCCGCCATGGTGCGAGTGTGACACCCGGTCAACGGTCGTCGGCGTGCGAGCCGTCGGGGTAGAGGTGGCGCAGCTCGCCCGGCTGGACGCGGCACGCCGCGATGTAGTCGTCGACGTCGACCTGGCGGAGGCGGATCACCCGCCCGAACCGGTAAGCGCTCAGGTCGCCGTGATCGATGAGCCGATAGACGGTGCGGGGGACGAGACCGAGGCAGCGAGCGGCCTGATGGGTGGTCATCCAGTCAGAGGTTGTGTCACGACGAGGCATGAAAAGACACTAACACTCCTCATATCTCATTGCACCAGCATGTTTTGACCGGCGTTTTGTCCCCCTTCGCCCCTATTCGATGCCGACGCCGCCGAACGCGGCCTCGATGGCCGCCACCTTGCGCTCCCGCTCGTCTTCGGGCAGCGCCCGGAAGAGCGTGCGGGCGCTGGCCACCACTGCGTTGCGGCTGTCGATGAACTCCGAGGTCCGGGACAGGCGCTGGCTGAGCGCCAGGTAGAACACGGCCGCCACCTCGCTCGGCGTCAGCACCAGGTCGCCGGCATCGTCCTCGCTGGTGAGGAGCAGGAAGGCGGCCTTGTTGTGGATGCCGCTGTTCACGTGCACGCCGCCCCAGTCGCCTGCCTGGGTGTTGGGCAGGTCCCGGTAGTCGTCCATGTGGGCCGGCTGGTGGAACCGGGTCGGGTCCGACAGGTCACGGAAGGGCCGGTTGCCGGGCAGCAGGCGCTCGCCCAGCTGCCAGTCCCACTGGCGGGGGTCGTCGGTGCCGCGGTTGGCCACGATGGTGCCGAAGATGTCGGACAACGACTCGTTCAAGGCGCCCGACTGGAACTGGTACTCGAGCCGGGCCGTGCTGTCGGTCACGCCATGGAAGATCTCGTGCGCCACCACGTCGACGTTGATCGACAGGGAGCGCAGCTCGCCGTCCACCATCACCTGGCCGTAGACCATCTGGCGGATGTCGGGGCTCCAGAAGGCGTTGACCCACTGCTTGGGCCCGGGGCTGTCCTCCTCCACCACGCAGTTGATGGTGGAGACCATGACCCCGCCCATGTCGTCGATGTTGTCCCGCAACAGCACGGTGCGCAGGAAGTCGGACACCGCCACCGCGTTGGAGTGCGCGCTGACCGCCTCCGTGGCCCAGTCGGGCGGGTTGAGGATGGGGTCGCCGGGCAGCCCGGGGTCGACGGTCGGGTCGCGGAAGCCGAAGTCGAAGGTGTGCACGTTGTGGACCGGGTCGCGCAGGGCGAAGCCGTCGCCGTCCTGCTCGACCAGGAAGGTGCGCTCGACGCCGAAGCCGTCGGTGGCGGTCTGCTCGACGCCGGCGGCGCTGGGGGTGCGCGGCGCCACCGACACGACCTCGCCGCTGTGGGCGTCGACGATGTAGTCGACCAGGCGCGGCGGCTCCAGCCCGCTCTCACGGTCCTCGTCGCGCATGGTGGCCTGGTCGGTCGTGACCCGGACGTTCTCGAGGATGTACACCAGCCGCCACGTGCTGGTCGCGGGGTCGAACCAGTAGTTGAGCTGGGGGACGATGCCGTCGAGGGCGGGGTTGAAGCCGGGGTGGGCGCGGGCCGCCGACACCGCGTCGGCCGGGGACACGGAGGCGACCGGGTCGACATCGGGCCGGCCCAGCGACGAGTCCAGGCTGACCAGCGCGTTGTGCTCGTCCAGCTCGACCGTCACGAGGGTGCCGTAGACCGGCACGCCGTTCAGGGTCTGGCGGAACTTCACCGTGCGGGTCCCGGTCAGGGGCACGGTCTCGGTGCCGACCGCGGTGAAGTCGCTGACCGCGCCGGCGCCCTCGGGGGCCGTGAAGCCCGCGGCCGCGTCGCTGGCCAGGGCCTGGTCGAGGTGGCGGCGGGCCGCGGTCTCCGGGTCGAGGTCGGCCAGGTTCTGGCTGCCCTCGGGCCGGAAGTCCAGGAACGCGGCCTGCTCCGACCGGAGCTGGTCGACCGTCGCCGACCCGGCGGCGTCGTAGGCGTGCACGGAGTAGTTGGTGAGGCCGTTCGGCCGCGTGGTCGCCATCTCAGGGATCCTCTCTGACCAGGTCGAGTGCGTGCAGGGGATGGGGGGACACCTGGAAGCCGACGCCCTTGGCCACGGCCCGTTCGGCCTCGCTCTCGCCCACGAACAGGCAGCGCGCTGCGGGGACGCCGGCTCGGTCGCGGGCGAGCTCGAAGAACGCCGGGTCCGACTTGTCGAGGCCATCGACCGAGCTGAACAGCAGCATGTGGCCCCGGAAGAAGGGGAGCAGCTCGGCGTCTTCCAGCAGGTCGCGCAGGGACTGCGCCGTCTCGGTCCCGGTGTTGGAGATCAGCCCGAGCGAGAGGTCCGCGCCCTCCATCTGCTGGAGGACATCCGTGACGAACGGGTAGGGACGGAGGCCCACGAGCCGCCCACCACCCGTCACCACCGGCCGCGCCAGCGTGTCGCCGATGTCGAAGAAGACCGCCAGGGGCACGCTCATGCGAGCGCCTCCTCGAGTTCCGCCTGGGGCGCGCACTACATCCGGCGCCCACCTACAGATAACCGGGCAGGCCGCCTGATACGTCCGCGTAGCGCGGCCCACGCGTGATGGTATGACGGCACGGTCGGTAGGGAAACCGGTCACTGGCGAGGTGAGCATCATGGCGAAGATCGACTTGGGGCGGGTCGGAGCGGTGGTCAACTCGAGCCCGGACCGTGCGCCGGTGGCGGAGGCGGCGGAGCGGGAGGCGCTGGGCTTCCCCACCCTCTGGGTCCCCGGCGGGCCGCTGGGCAGCCTCGACCACCTGGCCGAGGTGGTGCGGGGGACCGAGCGGGCGCGGGTGGCGCCCGGGATCCTGGCGGTCTCCCGCTTCGACGCGGATGGCGTGCTCGCGCTGTACCGGGCGATGGAGGCCGAGCACCCGGGCCGGCTCGTGCTGGGCCTGGGCGGGGCGCACGGGCCGCGGCCCTTCGCCACGCTCAACGCCTACCTGGACCGGCTCGACGCGGCCGGGGTCTCGGCCGACGAGCGGGTGCTGGCCGCCCTGGGGCCGCGGATGTTCGCTCTGGCCCGCGAGCGGGCGTCCGGCGCCTTCCCCGTGCTGGTCACGACGGAGTACGTGGCCCAGGCCCGCGGCTGGCTGGGCGACGGCTGCACCCTGGCCGTGCAGCAGCTCGTGGTGCTGGACGCCGACCCGGCGCGGGCGCGGGACACCGCCCGGGCCGGCTCGCTCGGGTTCCTCGGCCGCGCGCCGCAGTACCAGGCCAGCTTCGCCCGCATGGGGTTCACCGGGGACGAGATCGAGGGCCTGGCCGACCGCCTGGTCGACGGGCTGGTCGCGTGGGGCGATCAGGACCGGGTCGTCGCCCGCGTGGGCGAGCTGTTCGCCGCGGGCGCCGACCACGTGGCCCTCTGGCTCGGCGGCCCCGACGACGCATGGCCGCAGCTGGCGGAGGCGCTGGCGCCGCTCGACTGAGCGGGCCCACCGGGACCCGGTGGAGATGTCGCTCGGGTGGCCGATGGGAGGCTCAGGGTTGAACCTCTTGTGATGGCCTGACTGCGGGCAGCAGGAGCAGGCCCCCGGCCAGGAAGCAGAGGGCGCCCACGAAGGTGCCGAGGTTCATCAGCGTGACGTTCCGGGGCTGGTCGGACTCGGGCACGACGTACGACGCCACCGCCGAGGCGCCGAAGGCGATGGACCCGGCCATGTTGAGGGCCGCGATGAGCCAGGGGCGCTCGTGCGGGCGCCACGACCACCAGGCTCTCGCCACGGCGAACCACGCCACCCCGCTGGCCACCAGGAAGCAGATCGACCCGAAGGCGTCCGGCGACCACACCAGCTTGTTCGCCTGGGTGGCGGACAGATGCCGGGCCATGGCGTCGAAGGTGGAGATGTTGAAGAACAGCGTGCCCGCCAGCTGCACCGCGCCGGCCAGCCAGTCGAGGTTGTCGGGCTGCCATGCCCGCCAGCGGCCCGTGGCCTGCCGGTACTGGAGCGAGGCCGCGCTGGTGAAGAAGATCGAGCCCACGAAGAAGGTGATGCCGTCGGCCGTCACGCCGACGAGGTTCACGTAGCGAGGCGCCGCGCCCAGCGCGAAGCACAGGGATCCGACGGCGAACAGCACGCCGATCCACCATGTCTCCCGATCCATGGCCGGTCAGTGTCTCACGGGGTGTCCCGATGGGCGTGGATGAACGCCTCACGCGCCCCGCGGCGACCCGTGGGCGGCGCCTCACAGCAGGCGAGCACGGTCCACCCGAGGGCCTCGGCGGCGCGGATCGCCAGGCGGAGGGCGGCAGCCACGTCGGGTGGGCGCGCCGCCAGCGTGGGCCGGTGGAGCTCGAACGTCGGCTTCACCAGCGCCACCAGGTCGGCCTCCGGTGCGAAGCAGAGCCGTTCCAGATGCGGCAGCGCCCCGGCCACCGACAGATAGCTGAGGTCGAGGGTGACGAGGTCGACCGGCTCGGGCACGAGCGACCGGTCGACCACCGCCAGATTGTGGCGCTCGAGGTCGACGACGCGAGGATCCTGCCGCAACCAGCCGCGGAGCTGGTGGAAGCCGACGTCGACCGCGTAGACGCGGCGGGCGCCGTGGCGCAGCAGCGCGGTGGTGAAGCCGCCGGCCGCGGCGCCGACGTCGACCGCGGTGCGGCCGCCCACGGGCACGGCCAGCGCGTCGAGGGCATAGGACAGCTTCACGTCGCCGCGCAGCCGGGTCTCCGGCAGGACCCGCACGGCGGCGTCGGCCCGGGCGCGGGCGCCCGGGTTGGACAGCACCCGGCCGTCGACCAGCACGCGGCCGGCACGGATGGCGGCGTCGGCGTCGACGCCCGGGTGAAGCCGGAGGAGGAGATCGGCGAGCGCGACGAACGGCGCCCGGCGGGGCTTGGACATCGTGGGCCTCCAGGGATCGGACCGGACAAGGGACCGAGCCGGGGCGGAGGCCCACGGGCGCGCTCAACTCAAACCTAAGTGAATCCCACGGCTGAAGGCTGAGGGACGGCCGGGCACGCCGTCAAGGGGATTGGCCGGCATCGTCACGGTCCTCGATGACCCTGTCGAAGGGCGGTGCCGGTCGCTTGAACGCGGGTTCAATCGCTCGCAAGGCGGTAAGGTGCGCCCCGATGGCGAAGACCCAGCCCGCGCCCGGCCGCCGGGAGCTGCGGCGCCTGCTCTCGCAGGACGTCAGCCGCTCCCAGCTGCTCGACGCGGCCGAGGAGGTGTTCGGCCGCAAGGGGTTCCACGAGACCACCCTCAAGGAGGTGGCGGAGCTGGCCGAGTTCTCGGTCGGGTCCGTCTACTCGTTCTTCGACTCCAAGGACGATCTCTTCCGCCAGATCTTCGTGCGTCGGGGCGACGAGTTCCTGCCGGGCATGCACGAGATCCTCGACGACGGGGGCGATCCGGTGGACCAGCTCCACCGCCTGGTCGACTTCGAGGTGGGCTTCTTCCGCCAGCACCCCCGCTTCGGGCGCCTCTACCTGCGCTACTCCAGCGCCACCATGCTGAGCGCCGACCGGGAGATCGACCTGGTCATGCAGGACCGCTACCAGGAGGCCATGGCGCTCCAGGCGCACGTGTTCGCCCGGGGCCAGGCCGGCGGCGTGCTGCGGGACGGCGATCCCGAGGTCCTGGCCCGGCTGTTCAGCGGCGTGATCTCCGCCTACCAGGCGCTGGACCCCGCGGTCGTCTCCGACGATCCCGGTGCCCCCGAGCGGCTGGGGCTCGACGGCCTGCACGCCCTGGTGGCCGACGCCTTCGTCACCCGCTGATCCCGGCTTTCAGGCGAACAGGCTTCCCGCTCATGCTGCTCCGCGGCGGGCCGCTCAGGCCA
>JBKPRV010000551.1:0-8640 GCA_046734715.1 Actinomycetota bacterium
AGGTACGGGTGGCGCCTGCACCCGCGGCGCCGGCCTCTTGGCTGCGGCGGTGCGGGCGGTCGCCAGCTCGGCGCGCGCCTGCTGGCGAGCCTGGCCCGCCTCGGCCCGAGCCACCTGGGGCCCCCGCCCATCGGGCCTGGCCGCGGTAGTGGGCCGAGGTGCCGCCGGCTCCTCACTGGGCCCGGGTGCCGACCCCTCCGGCAGGCCCAGCTCGCGCTCGGCCCTGCGGGCGAACGCTTGGCCGGCTTCGGCGGCGGGGTCGGTGATCTCGTCCGGCGGCTTCACCAGGCGGGACACGGCGGCGTTACCGGCCAGGCCCTGCAGCGAGTGGACGGCGCCGAGTGACAGGCCGCCCGGACCGGTGCGGCCGAGGCCCGGGTCGCTCTGCGGAGCACGGGGACGTCCCCGCTCGCGCTCCCCGCCTTCGGGGCCGGAGGGTGCCGGCTGGTGTGACCGTGCCATGCACGGCCCACTGTGCCCGGGGTGGGGTGGCGCGGGGCCGCCCGACCGGTCGTTTCCAGGGGCCGAACCCGCTGCCCGAACGGGCAGGCCGGTAGGGCGTATCAGGCGCCGCCCGAGACCGCGGGGATGATGGCGACCTCGTCGCCGCCGGCCACCGGGGTGCCCTGCTCGCGCAGGTCGCGCACGTTCTCCGTGCCCACGAACACGTTCACGTGGCGGCGCAGCCGCCGCTGCTCGTCGCGCACGCGGCGTTCCAGGTCGGGGTGGACCGTGGCCAGGTGGTCGAGCAACGTGCCCACGGTGGGGTCGCCCCCCAGCGCGGCGATGTCGACGTCGACCACCGGCCGGCCGCCCGTGTGGCCGCGCAGGCTGGCGGGCACCCGCACCTGCACCTGCGTGGCGGTCACGGCACCCGGGCGGCCCGCAGGCTCAGGATGTCGGGCAGGTAGCGGGCCACCGACCCCCAGGTCTCGCCCTCGTCGGCGCTGCCGAACACGTCGCCGCCCCGGGTGCCGAAGTACACGCCCGCGGTGGGCTCGTCGTCGGCGCACATGGCGTCGCGCAGCACGGTCGAGTACGCGGGCTCCCGTGGCAGCCCGGCATCGAGCCCGTGCCACGAGTCCCCGCCGTCGGTGGTGCGCCACACCCGCAGGCGGTCCTCGGGTGGCATGCGGTGGGCGTCGGCCACGAGCGGGAAGGCGTACGCGGTGCCCGGCGTGCGGGGGTGGGCGACCATGGGGAATCCGAACGTGGCCGGCAGGCCGTTCTCGATCGTCTCCCAGTGCTCGCCACCGTCGCGGCTGCGGTACACGCCGCCGTGGTTCTGGAGGAACATCTCGTCGGGCCGGGCCGGGTTGCGGGCGATCTTGTGCACGCACTGGCCGAACTCGGGGAAGGGGTCGGGCTGGTGCAGGGCCTGGATCCCCGTGTTCGACGCCTGCCACGACTTGCCGCCATCCTCCGTGCGGTAGGCGCCCGCCGCGGACACCGCCACCAGCACGCGGTCGGCATCGGTGGGGTGGGGGACGACCGTGTGGAGGCACAGGCCGCCGCCGCCGGGCTGCCAACGGGGCCGGTGCGGGTGGTCCCACAGGCCCTCGACCAGCGAGAAGGTGGCGCCCCCGTCATCGGAGCGGAACAGCGCTGCGGGCTCGACGCCCGCGTAGACGACGTCGGGCTGGTCCGCGCCCGCAGGCTGCAGCTGCCAGGCGCGGGTCAGCGCCGCGCCGGTCTCGGCCGGGAAGCGCAGGGCGCCGCCCTCGGTCTCGTCCCAGGTGGCGCCGAGGTCGTCGGAGTGGAACACCGACGGTCCCCAATGCTCGCTGTCGGCCCCCACCAGTAGGCGGGGGGTCTCCCGGCGGGTGTCCACGGCCACCGCGTAGACGGCGTTCATGGGGAACGCCGGTCCCTCGATGGCCCAGGTGGCCCGGTCCTCGCTGCGTGCCAGGAACAGGCCCTTGCGGGTACCGATCATCAGGAGCGTGCTCACCGCCGCGAGGGTAGACCTCCCAGCACGATCCAGCGGTCGCCCGCGAACCGGGCACCGAGTGCGACACCCCGCGCGGTCATCAGCAGCGCGATGCAGGCCCACAGCCAGCCGATGCCCAGGCCCAGCACGGCCACGGCGACGGCGGGTGGGACGAACACGATGGCGGCACCCACCATGGCCCGGGCCAGGAATGCCATGTCGCCCGCCCCGATGAGGATGCCGTCGAGCACGAACACGAGGCCGTTGAGCGGCTGCAGCAGCGCCACCCACACCAGCAGGAAGCCGGCGACCTCGATGACCGCGGGATCGTCGCTGAACACGTGGGGGAGCAGCCCCCGCGTGGCGAGGACGACGACCCCTGCCACCGTGCCGAGCGCCACGCCCCATTCGATCATGCGCCGGCCCGCGCCCCGCGCCGACCGCGCGTCTCCGGCGCCCAGCGCCCGGCCCACCATGGCCTGGCCGGCGATGGCGACCGCGTCGAGGCCGAAGGCGAGGAAGTTCCACAGCCCGAAGGCGATCTCGTGGGCCGCCAGCGAGGTGGTCCCCACGCGGGCGGCCACCGCGGTGGACACGGCCAGGGCCACCCGCAGCGCCACGGTGCGGACCAGCAGGTCGGCGCCCATCCGGCTGAGCCGGGCGATGCTGGCGGGGTGGGGGCGGACGTCCACGAGCAGGCCCCGGGCGGCGCGCGCGATGAGGCGGATGTAGACCGCGGCCGCCAGGCACTGCGCCACCACCGTGGACAGGGCGGAGGCACCGATGCCCTGGTCGAGCCCGTAGATGAGGACGAGCTCGATCACGAGGTTCACCACCGCGGTGCCCGCCGCGACGACCAGGGTGGTGCGGGTGTCCTGGAGCCCTCGCAGGTAGCCGGTGCCGGCCAGCACGGCCAGCATGGCTGGGACGCCGAACAGGCTGATGCGCAGGAACACCAGGGCGTTGTCCGCCACCGCGCCCTCGGCGCCGAACAACGCCACCAACGGGTCGGAGAGGGCGAGCCCCACCACCACGAGCGCCAGGCCGATCATCCCCGCGAGCCACAGCGACTGCACCGCCTGGTGGGCGGCCTCGGCCTCGTCGCCCGCGCCCAGCAGCCGGCTCACCGTGGCCGTGGTCCCGTAGGCCAGGAAGATGAAGACGGCGAACAGCGTGAGCAGGATCGACATGGCCACGGCCAGCCCGCCGAGCTGGGGTGTGCCCAGGTGGCCGACGATGGCGGTGTCGGTCAACAGGTAGATGGGCTCGGCGATCAGCGCGCCGAACGCGGGGATCGCCAGCCGGGCGATCTCCCGGTCGTACCGGCTGCGGCCGAACCCAGTGAGAGGCGTACGCTTGCCGTCCATGCCAGAGCCGTCATACCCCAGCGAAACCGCGACCGCCGTCGACATTAAGATCCGCAGCCGGGACGTCACCGAGGGCTGGGAGCGGGCGCCGGCCCGGGCCATGCTGCGCGCCATCGGCATGACCGACGACGACTGGGGCAAGGGCCAGGTGGGTGTGGCCTCGTCGTGGAACGAGGTCACCCCGTGCAACCTGCCCCTCGACCGCCTGGCCAAGCGGTGCAAGGAGGGCGTGCGGGGGGCGGGCGCGTTCCCCATCGAGTTCACCACCATCGCGGTGAGCGACGGCATCTCCATGGGCCACGAGGGCATGCGGGCCTCGCTGGTGTCCCGCGAGGTCATCGCCGACTCGATCGAGACGGTCATGCACGCCGAGCGGCTCGACGGCCTGGTCACGTTCGCGGGCTGCGACAAGTCGCTGCCCGGCATGCTGATGGCCGTGGCCCGCATCAACGTGCCCAGCGTGTTCCTCTACGGCGGCACGATCCTGCCCGGCCACCACAACGGCGAGGCGCTCGACATCGTCAGCGTGTTCGAGGCCGTGGGCGCCCACGCCGCCGGCACCCTCGACGACGCCGGGCTGGCCGCCATAGAGCGCAACGCCTGCCCCACCGAGGGCTCGTGCGCGGGCATGTTCACCGCCAACACCATGGCGTCGGTGGCCGAGGCCATCGGGATGTCGCTGCCCGGCTCGGCGTCGGCCCCCGCGGTCGACCGGCGCCGCGACGATTACGCCTATGCCTCGGGCCTGGCCGTGGTCGAGCTCATGCGCCAGGGCATCCGGCCCCGCCAGATCATGACCAAGGAGGCGTTCGAGAACGCCATCGCCGTGGTCATGGCGCTGGGCGGCTCCACCAACGCGGTCCTGCACCTCCTGGCCATCGCGGCGGAGGCCCGGGTCGAGCTGGCGCTGGACGACTTCAACCGGGTGGCCGCACGGGTGCCTCACATCGCCGACACCAAGCCCGCGGGCAAGTACCACATGACCGACGTCGATCGCATCGGCGGCGTGCCCGTGGTCATGCGCCACCTGCTGGACGCGGGCCTGCTGCACGGCGACTGCCTCACCGTCACCGGGCGCACCGTGGCCGAGAACCTGGCCGAGATCGACCCGCCCGCCCCCGACGGCGATGTGATCCACCCACTGGACCGGCCCATCCACGCCATCGGCGGCATCGCGGTGCTGACCGGGTCGCTGGCCCCCAAGGGGGCGGTGGTGAAGGTGGCGGGCATCAGCTCCGACCGCTTCGAGGGCACCGCCCGGGTGTTCGACGGCGAGGACGGCGCCATGGAGGCGATCCTGGCCGGGTCGATCGAGCCGGGCACCGTGGTCGTCATCCGGTACGAGGGCCCCAAGGGCGGCCCCGGCATGCGGGAGATGCTGGCGGTGACCGGGGCCATGAAGGGCGCGGGCCGGGGTGGGGACTGCGCCCTGGTGACGGACGGGCGCTTCTCGGGCGGCACCCACGGCTTCTGCGTCGGCCACGTCGCCCCCGAGGCGGTGGACGGCGGCCCCATCGCGCTGGTGGCCGACGGCGACCGCATCGTGATCGACGTGGCGGGCAAGACCATCGACCTCGACGTGGACGAGGCCACCCTCGCCCGGCGCCGGGGCGAGTGGAAGCTGCCGGCGCCCCGCTACACCAGCGGCGTGCTGGCCAAGTACGCCCGCCTGGCCGCGGGCGCCGAGCGGGGCGCCATCACCGAAGCCTGAGCGTCCCGGCCAGAAGCGGCAGGTAGTGCTCCCAGCCCTCGCCGTGGCGAGGGGCCTCCTCGGGCGGCAGGTCGCGGTGCACGAGCTGGAGGAGGGTGCCGTCGCCGTCGGGTTCGAGCGTGATCTCGACGGTGGACGACCCCGGCGGCACTGCGCTCCCGGCTGCGCCCCAGGTGAACACGACCCGGCGGGGCGGCTCCACCGCGCGGTACTCGCCCCGCACGGGGACGCCCTCGAAGTCCACGGCGAAGGTCCCGCCGGGCTCGGGGTCCAGATCGACCCAGTCGCCCATCCACCGCACCATGAGGGCCGCGTCGGTGAGGTAGGGGAACACCTCGTCGGGCGTGGCGTCGATGCGGATGGACGTCGCGTACGCGTCGCTCATCGGCCCTGCTGCCTCTCGACCTGGTCCTTCAGCCGCTGCAGCGACGACGGCCACAGCTCGTCGAGGAAATCCCGCACCACGTCGAGCGCCTCGGGGCGCAGCGCGTAGAGGCGGCGGGTGCCGTCGCGGCGCTCGCGCAGCACCCCCGCGTCCTTCAGCACCCGCAGGTGCTGGGACACCGCCTGGGGCGTGATGTCGAACTGCCGGGCGATCTCGCCGGCCGGCAGCTCGCGGTCCCGCACCACGGCCAGGATGCGCCGACGCTGCGGCTCGGCCAGCGCGTGCAGGACCGCGTCGGTGCTCATCGGCGCACCCTTCGGGCTGCGCGCAATGAGCACTCGGCCCACAGGGCCGAGTAATGCACTGTGTCTCTGGTTCGCTCGACGAGCTCGCTCATGTGGCGCGGCCGAGGTACGCCATCAGGCGCTCGGTGGCGGAGGCGCCCTCGGGGGCGGGGACCTCGGGGCCGATGCGCGGCGCCCGGGTCCCCTCGGTGACGGCCTGGTGGGCGAAACCGAGGATCTCCTCGGCCAGGTCGTCGCCCAGCGCGGTGGTCTGGCCCGTGGCCCGGGCGAGGTCCCAGCCGTGGACGAAGATGTCGAGCGCGGTGAAGCCGCCGAGCACCATGCCGGGCATATCGCCGAGCGGGGTGGCGTGCACTCGGGTGAAGGCCTCACCTCCGGCCGCGGCGAGCAGGGACTCCATCCCGAGACGGTAGGCCTTGGCCGGGTCGTCGCCCGCGAGGTCGGCGCTCGGCACCTCGCCCGGGCCGGCATCCGTCCCGGGCCGGGTGTCGGACAGCAGGGCGCGGCCCAGCTCCAGCGTGCCCAGCAGGTGGTTGAGCAGCTGGTGCACGTCCCACTCGGTGCACGGAGTGGTCTTGGCGTAGTCGGCCGGCGTCAGCCGCTCGACGATGGGCTGGGTGGCGGCGCAGGCCCGCTGCAGTGTGTTCGCATCCATACACTTACTAAAGTCATTGCTTGCCAAAGCGTCAAGGATATTTCGGCGGCGCGTGTAGAGATCCGCGGGGCGGCTCCGACCGATTGGTGTCAGCACGACAGCACGACATCGAGGAGGACCTCATGCGCAAGCTCATCTCGTTCATGGTGATCACCGCCGACGGCTTCACCGAGGGGCCCGAGGGGGAGTTCGACTGGCCGAACGTGGACGAAGGCTTCAACGAGTTCGCCGTCAGCCAGATCCACGACCTGGGTGCGCTGCTGTTCGGGCGGGTCACCTATGAGGGCATGGCCTCGTACTGGCCCACGCCCCAGGCCCTGGAGGACGACCCGGTGGTGACCGACCTGATGAACCGCGTCCCCAAGTACGTCTTCTCCCACACGCTGAGCTCGGCCGACTGGGCCAACACCACCCTGGTCTCCGGCGAGGCCGGCCCGGCCGTGGCCAAGCTCAAGGAGGAGGACGGCTACGACCTGGCCGTGCTCGGCTCGGCCAAGCTCACCGCCAGCCTGATCGAGCAGGGACTGGTGGACGAGCTGCGGGTGATGGTCAACCCCGTCCTGCTGGGCGGGGGCGTGTCGCTGTACTCCGCCATCACCCAGCGGGTCCCGCTCACTCTGTTGCGCACGACGGTGTTCCCGTCGGGAAACGTGCTGCTGGTCTACCGGCCTTAGAGGCCGAGCGGATCGGGCGTGAGCCACAGCCCAAGAGTCCGCGATTTGGCGGCCGGGCCGCAGCTCCACAGCGAGGACTCCAGGAAACACAGCATCGCAACACGAGACGACGTGACCTATCTGCGCACGTAATCAGAGAAAGGCCAGAGCGGAGAGCGCGCCGATCACCGCGGCCGCCAGTGCCGAGTCGCCGGTGGCCGCGTAGTCGGGCGTGCTGCCGGCCGGTCGGTTGCTGACGGCCCGGCAGAACGCCAACCCGCTCATGGCGATCTCGGTGTCGACCTCGACCTCGCCCGCGGGCCGGACCGCGCCGATGGTGCCGAGCTCGATGTCCCACGCCGCTTCGGGCCCGAGGTCGTCGAACCGGAAGCGCACCACCCGCCCGGGGTGGTGCACCTCCCGGGCAGCCAGGAAGGCGGGGATGAAGCCGCACGCCGCCGAGGCCATGGTGCGCAGCGACTGCTCGGGCGGCGCCACCATGGGGCGGCCGGTGGCGCGCCGCACGTCGTCGGCGTGGGTCCAGGCCTCGAAGGCCCGGACCAGCAGGGCGACGCGCAGGGCCGTCGGCCCGTCCCACCACTCGACCCGCTCGTCGAGGCGGGCCTCGCCCCGGACCTGGGCCTCCTGGTCCACCGCCTCGGCCGCCAGCTCCAGCTCGCCGACGGCGGCGCGGGGCGGCAGCTCCCGGTGGCGGGCCTGGGCCGCGGCGGTGCGGCCGTCGTTGTCCTGCGCGGTCTCGGCCACGCCGGGCACGGGAACGCCCAGGTGGTCGGCCAGCAGGGACTCGTTGGCCGCGATGTGGGCGGCCAGGTCGTGCACGGTCCAGCCCGCGAACTCGGGCGGGTCCAGCGGCCGGCCCCACTCGTCGGGAGTGAGGTCGGCCAGCAGCATGACCATGCGGGACAGCTCGGTGCGGTGCACGTCGATGGGCGAGGCGCCGGCCACCACGGGGGAGGGGACGCGGCCGGCGCGGGCGGCGCCCAGGACCCGCTCGCGCAGGTCGCTGGGCGGGTCGGACTCGACGGTGGCGGCCGCGCCGAACTCGCCTGCGGCATCGCGCAGGGCACGTTCCCAGCGGGCCGCCCCGGGTGCTTCTGCCAGATAGGTGGCGATGGCTTCTGCCTCCTCCGGCTCGTGCGCGTCGAGCGCGTAGACGGCCAGGTCGTCGAGCGAGGGCCCGCCCCCCGGCTCGTTCTGCTCGTTCATGCCCATTTCTCGCTCACTTCGGGTCGAAGGATCTCCGCGATGCGTTGCAGTCCCAGCCGCAGCCGTGACTTGGCCGTGCCCTCGGGGATCTGGAGCACGGCGGCCACCTGCCGGTAGGTGTGTCCGTGGAAGTAGGCGAGCTCCAGCGCCCGGCGCTGGGCCTCGGGGAGAGTGGCGAGGGCGTCCCGCACGCGCCCGGTGGCGTCACTCCGGGCCACGGTCTCGGCCAGATCGGGACCGTCGCGATCGGCCGGCGCCCGGGATTCCCGCCGGCGCCGAGCCTCTTCCCGGCGGATGAGATCGACGGCGCGCCGGTGCGTCATGGTCCCGAGGAAGCCCCGCAGCGTCCCCCGGCCGGGCTCGAACTGGCCCGGGTTCTCCCACAACGCCACGAACACGTCCTGGGT
>JBKPRV010000552.1:0-6158 GCA_046734715.1 Actinomycetota bacterium
CATGGGAGACCCTGGTCGCGGGTGTCGTGCAGATAGTCCTCCAGCTCCGGGTGGCCGAGGTCTGTGCATGCCTGCGCCGCTCGCAGCAGCTGGGGACTCATTCGATCGACCAACTCGACCTCCGTCGGTCCGAAGTCGACCATCGGCTCATTGGGGCCCCTTCCAGGACCTCCGCTCAGGCGGTAGGGGGCCAGGTAATCGCGGATGGCGACCGCGTCGGGGGAGGTTGCGTTGTCGAGGCGACCCCTGACATAGCGCAGCCGGTCCCAGGCGTCGCTCTTGTCCTCCCCACCTGGCGCCGCCCGGAAGTAGTCGAGCATCGTCGTGCACGCGTCGTCTGCGGGACTGATCGCCTGCCGATCAGCGTATGACCCGAGGGTGTTGAGACCAGCGACCACCACGACGAGCACGAGTGGCTTGACCAACCGCGATCTCCAGGACGGCCGACCCGACGCACTGGGCACACGGCCGTTGTAGTCGACTGCCGGCCAACCGACCCGACGCGCTCGTCATCGTCCGCCGTCATGCGAGGTCTCGTGCGCGCGTTGCGCGTTCACGGTAGGTTGTCGCTCGGACACAGGCGGTGAATCGCGATCGAGGCCATGGCCGCGTTGCAGCTGACGCCGGCTCAGGCACCTCGGCTGTCGATTCTCCAAAGGCGGGAGGGACAATGAGGGGACGATCCGTATCGCTCATCGCGGGGCTGGCGGTCGCGGGGACGGTGCTCGCGAGCACACCGGCCACGGCTCAACCGATCGACAAGGGGCACTTCCACGACGTCTTCACCAGCGACGTCTACGACTGCGACGGCACTCCGGCCCAGGACGCCGGAGACGTGTCGGGCAACTTCCTGGGCAACCAGCGCGGGTCGTCGCCCTTCCCGTATTTCCGGGAGAGCCTGCACGGCACCGTGGTGACCACCAACCTGGAGACCGGCGGCACATTCACCAACATCTTCACCGCCAGCAGCAGGGACCACGTGATCACGGACAACGGGGACGGCACGATCACCATCACCGTCTTCGCCAGCGGTGGTTCCCGCTTCTACGACACCGACGGCAACCTCGTGCTCAAGGACCCCGGTCAGACCCGGTTCGCCTTCGACGTCGACTACAACGGCACGCCGTCCGACCCGAGCGACGACGTGGAGGTCCCCGACTCGTTCCGGGTCGTGCGCGCGTCCACCGGGAACAGCGACCTCTCGGACCGCAACTTCTGTGCCGACCTGGTGGAGTTCACCAGTTAGGCGAGATAACCCCAGTGGGTGCGGTGAGTAGTCGGATGCCTCGACGTGCCCCAGGAGCTCATCGACGAGGTCGTCACGGCGGTGGACGGCCTGCGCGACACCGTTCTCGGCCGATCCGTGTCGTAGCTGATCGCGACGCGGAGACTCCGGTCGCTCTCCTCCTGATCAGCCCCGCGGCGGGCCGGGGCTGATCAGGGCTTCCGACCTACCGCGCCGAAGTGGTAGCGGCCCTCGGGGGTGATCTCCCACTCGTCGGGGCGCCACTGGTCGATCGGGACGATGCCCGGTTCGACGAGGTCCAGGCCTTCGAAGAACCGGGCGAAGTCGGCCCGCGAGCGCACCGCGAACGTGTAGCGGGCGTCGCGCGGCACCGACTGGGACAGCGCCCGCATCTCCTCGCTCTGCAGGTCGTCGGTCAGGTGGGACATCGCCAGGTAGCTGCCCGACGCCACCCCGTCCATCAGCCGGGCGACGACGGCGTACGGGTCGTCGCGTTCGGGGATGTGGTGCAGGACGGCGTTGAGCACGACCGCGACGGGCTGATCCAGGTCCAGCAGGGCGCCCGCCTTGGCCAGGATCGTCTCCGGCTGGAGCAGGTCCCCGTGGATGTAGGCGGTGGCGTCGGGCGCGGCGTGGAGCAGCTCGTGCGCGTGGGCGAGGACGATCGGGTCGTTGTCGACGTAGACCACGCGGGAGTCGGGCGCGGCCGCGAGCGCCACCGCGTGGACGTTGTCGTCGTTGGGGATGCCCGTGCCGATGTCGAGGAACTGGCGGATGCCCGCCGGACCGGCGAGCCACCGGACGACCTGGCCCAGGAACACCCGGTTGCTGCGCACGGACGCCCGGGCGACCTCGATGCCCCCGACCGCGGCCCCGGCCGCGCCGGCGGCCCGGCGGTCGGCCTCGAAGTTGGTGACCCCGCCGAGGAGGTAGTCGTAGACGCGGGCGCTGTGGGGGACGGTCGGATCGATCTTGGGCGTCTCTTGGTCCCGGAAACCGTGTTGCGGCTGCTCGGTCACGTCGCGTCCTCGAATCGGGAAGGGTCCGGCACGGCTCGAGCCCACCACAAGTGGCCGACTCCACTTCGTGGCCCCAACCGGGCGAGCTCGTCGGCGTCAGGCTAGTTGGCGCGGCGAGCCCCGACCGGCGCGATCGCACGCATCGTGCTGCCAGTCGCCGGCCGGCCGCGGAGCGCGGCGCAGACCTGCGCCGGATGGCACTCAGCTGAGCGCAACCCTGCCGTCCGCAAGAGTTGCGCCAGGCGTCACCCCTGAGCGGGCTGGGGGCCATCGGGGCGTCATCTCCGATCCTTACCTTCATCGGCGATGGTTGGGGCCTCGACGCTCGCCCGCCCGCGCCCCCAGGCGGCCGCTCCCGATCCGCCGCCCGCCACGATCTCACGGCCGCGGCGGGATCGGCGGTTCTGGCTGGCGGTAGGGGCCGCACTGGTCGCCGGCCTGGCCCTGCGCCTCGCCATCGGGGCGACCGACGACGCGCCCTCGACGGACGAGGTCGCCTACCTCGGCTCGGGGCTGTCGCTGGTCGGGGGGACCGGGTTCGCCCGGGGCGGGCACCCGGAGCTGCACTTCCCGCCGCTGATCCCCGCGCTGCTGGGGGGCACCGGCCAGGTCGTGCCGGACCCGCACACCGGCGCGGTCATCCTCACCTGGCTGACCGGCGCGGTGTTGATCGTGCCGCTGGCGCTGCTCGGTCGCCGGCTCGGGGGTGACCGAGCGGGCGTCGCCGTCGCCGGGGTGGCCGCCCTGGCCCCGGGCCTGGCGACCACCCCGGCAACTCGAGGGGCGGGCAGCGAGTCGGAGTACACCCTGCTCGTGCTGGCCGGCACGACGCTGGCCGTCGCCGCGGCCACCCGCAAGGTGGCACCGTCGGCGGCGGCGGGCGGCGCGGGGGTGTGCCTGGGCCTGGCCTACCTCGCCCGGCCCGAAGGCCTGCTGGTGGCCGTGCCGCTGGCGATTGGCCTCGCCGTCGGTCTGCGGCCCGACCGGCGGGCCGCCGGCCGCGCCGTCGCCGCCTTCACGATCCCCCTGCTGGTGTGCATCGGGCCCTACGCCGCCTATCTCCACGCCCACACCGGGCGCTGGGAGTTGACGGCCAAGACGCAGGACCGCTCCATCGAGGCGTGGCACGCGGTGGCCCGCAACGACCGCGAGGCCCGCGACCGCGAGCTGTACACGCCGGATGCCACCGGCTGGGACCTCCCCGCCGAGCGCTCGTCGCTCACCGCCCTGGCCCGGGACGATCCCGCCGGCTACGCGGGCATCGTCGGCACCAACGTGCGCATGCTGGTCGCCAACGTGGCCGGGTGGTGGCTGCTGCCGCTCCCCGTGTGGGCGCTGGCCGGCCGGGGTGCCTGGCGCCGCCGCCGGTCGGGCACGGTGCGGCTGCTCGTGGGAGTGGCGCTGGTCCCGGTCCTGATTTCGCTGGCGTTCTTCGTCCAGCCCCGCTACCTGCTGGTGACCACCGCCGTGGCCTGCGTGCTGGCGGGCGCCGAGCTGGGCCAGCTGGCGCCGGGCCGGCGGCGTACCGTGGCGGGGGCGGCCGTGGCGCTGCTGCTGGTCGCCTCGTCCGCGGGCGCGTTCCGGGGTGATGGCGGCTGGTGGCATCCCGTCGACCACACGGACCAACGCCGGGCGGGTGAGTGGGTCGCTGACCACACCCGCACCGGCGACCGCATCATGGCCCGGAGCTTCGTGGTCGAGCACTACGCCGAGCGCACCAACGTGGCCATGCCCTACGACGACCTCGATGGCATCCTGGCCTTCGCCCGCCACTACGGCGTCCGCTGGCTGGTGGTCGACCAGACCAGCGCGGCGCGTGTCCGCCCCCAGGTCCTGCCCTTGCTCACCGCAGGGCCCGGGAGCGTGCCCGACGGCCTGGCGCTCGTGTACACGACGACCGACGAGGGTCGCACCACCAGCGTCTTCGCCCTCGACCCGGCCCCGCCGCCGGTGGCCGAGCCCGGCCCGTCGCTCGGCTTCATGGGCGACGGCGGCTAGGCGGCTTGCGCGCCCGTACAGCGGGTAGTCGAGCGAGGGCAGCCCCGAGACGGAGGTTCTGCCATGCCCCGAGGAAAGAGCCCCGGGCCCAGCATCAAGCGTCCGCGCCAGTACGAGGCGATGCGGGACCAGGGGATGAGCAAGGCCAAGGCCGCCCGCATCTCCAACGCCGGCCCGAGCGCGGCGCGCAAGGGCGGCCGCTCGCCGGCTTATGACGACATGACCAAGGACCAGCTCCTGGCCCGGGCCCGGCAGCGCAACATCCGCGGCCGCTCGTCCATGACCAAGGGCCAGCTCATCTCCGCCCTGCGCCACTGATCCGGCGTCGCATCGGTGTGGGACCGCCGTAGCGTTCATCGGCGATGGACGGTCTCGCGCGTGAGGAGCAGGAGCTGAAGGACTGGCTGGTGGCCCAGGGTGCCGACCCCGAGGCCGCCACCCAGGCCGTCGCCGCAGGGCGCGCCGACGCGCTGGTCAGCGACCTGACGCTCATGCGCGGTGCGGACCTTTCCGCCCGCGACGTGGCGGTGCGCGCCGGCGTGGAGCTGGACAAGGTGCTGATCGCCTTCCACCTGCTCGGCGTGGCCGTGCCCGACGTCGACGCCCCGCAGTTCACCGAAGGCGACGCCCTGCTCATCGGCCGGCTCTCGACCGCCATCGACGTGGGCATCGTGCGGGGCGACGACGTGCTGCGGGTGGTGGCCGGGGCCATGGAGCGCATCGCAGAGGCCGCGGTGGCCGTGTACGTGCAGGGCCAGGAACGCGACCTGCGCCGTCGCTGGGCCGCGCCCCTCGAGTGCGCCCAGTCCAACGCCGAGGCCACCCGGCTGGCGCTCGATCTGGGCGTCGGCCTCGGGCCCGTGTTCCGCCACCACATGCGCCAGGCCATGGCGCGCCAGCGGGTGTTCCAGGAGGGCGTGTCGCGCCGGGAGATGGCCCGCCTGGCGGTCGGCTTCGTCGACCTCGTGGGGTCGACTTCCCTCCAGGCCGACCTCGACCCGCTGGAGCTGGGCGAGCAGGTGGGCCGGTTCGAGGCGCGGGCGTTCGAGGTGATCACCGCGGGCGGCGGCCGGCTGGTCAAGTTCATCGGCGACGAGATCATGATGGCGGTGGCCGACCCGCTGGCCGGTTGCCGCATCGTGGTCGACCTGATCGACGCCTTCACCGACGACGGCACCCAGCCCCGGGGCGGGCTGGTGTACGGCGAGGTGCTGTTCCGCCACGGGGACTACTACGGCCCGGTGGTGAACCTGGCGGCCCGGCTGGTCGACGCCGCCATCCCCGGCGAGGCCCTGGTCGACGCGAGCGTGGTCGAGGCGGTCAAGGACGAGAGCCTCAGCTTCGAGAGCGCCGGGCGGCGGCTGCTCAAGGGGCTCGCCGCGCCGGTGCCCGTGTGGTCGCTGGCTTCTGCCTGACGCGTGCCCACCGGCCGCTTCGCTCCCAGCCCGACCGGCCCGCTGCACGTCGGCAACCTGCGCACGGCCGTGCTGGCCTGGCTGTTCGCCCGGGCGAACGGCTCGCGGTTCCTGGTGCGGATCGAGGACCTGGACCGCGTGGCCTCCCGGGAAGCCCACGTCCGATCCCACCTGGCCGACCTGGCCGCGTTGGGGATCGAGAGCGACGGCCCGGTGGTGCGCCAGTCCGAGCGCTTCGCCCGCTACGACGCCGCGCTGGCCGCCCTGGACGCCGGCGGCCTGCTCTACCCCTGCTACTGCACCCGGCGGGAGGTGCAGGCGGCGGTGGCGGCCCCGCACGGCCCGATGCCGGACGGCGCCTACCCGGGCACTTGCCGGGACCTCGGGCCCACCGAGCGCGCCGCCCGTGAGGCCGGTGGGCGTCGGCCCGCGTGGCGGGTGCGGGCCGGGGGCGAGCGGGTCGAGGCCATGGACCGGCGC
>JBKPRV010000553.1:0-5493 GCA_046734715.1 Actinomycetota bacterium
GGGCAAGACCCTGGTGGCGTGCCTGTTCGGCGAGCACCCGCAGGTGGTGGCGGTCCCGGGCCGGCCGGATGTCCCGGTGTTCGACTTCCCCGACGACGCCGCCTACGCCCTGGGCCTGGTGAGCCGGTACGCCCGCTGGCGCGCCGAGCCGGAGGGCGAGGCTGTGGTCCCGCCCGGCTGCGATCCGGCCGCGGCCCGCGCGCTCGCCTCCGGGCGGGAGGGCCGGCTGCCCGCGGCCGAGGCCTACGACCTGCTCGCGGCGGCCGGACTGCCCACCGCCCCGTCCGCGGTGGTCGACGACGAGGGCGCCGCGGCCGCCGCCGCGGGCCGGCTCGGCTACCCGGTGGCGGCCAAGGTGGTGCAGCGGGACCGGCGGGCCAAGTCCGAGGCGGGCGGGGTGGCGCTCGACGTCCACGACGAGGCCGAGCTGCGGTCCCGGCTGGCCCGCATGTGCTCGGCGCTGGGGAACTCGGCGTGGCCGGTGGTGGTCCAGCCGATGGTCGAGCCGGGCGTGGACCTCGCGGTGACGGTCGCCGGTCACCCGATGGTCGGCCCGGTGGTCACGGTGGGCCCCGGCGGCGCGGCCACCGGACTGGGGGCCACCGCGGCTCACCTGCTGCCGCTGACGGATGCGGAAGCCCGGCGGTTCGTGGCCGGCCTGCCCGGCGAACCGCTGCCCGACGGCCCCCGGGAGCGGCTGGAGGATCTGCTGCTGCGGGTGAGCGCCCTCGTGGAGGGCGTGCCCGAGCTGACCGGCCTGGAGCTGAACCCGGTGATCCTGTCGCCGGGTGGCATCGCCATCGTCGACGCCACCGTGCACGTCACCCCGGTGGAGCGCAACCCGCTGCCCCCGGTGCGGCGCGTGGGCTCCTAGCGGGGCTCGCGGGGCAGGCCCAGGGTGCGCTCGCCGAGGATGTTGCGCAGGATCTGGCTGGTCCCGCCCATGATGGTGTAGGCGGGGGCGTAGCAGACGCCGCGGCTGACCCGGTAGGCCAGGCCGGGCTCGGCCAGCAGCGCCTCCGGCCCGAGCACCTGGGCACAGAAGCCGGCGATGCGCTGCTCCAGCTCGGTGCAGAACGTCTTGGTGGCGGCAGAGAACTGGGGCGGCGCCTGGCCCAGCGTCTCCCGGATCACCAGCAGGCGGCCGATGCGGTAGCCGGACTCGATGGCCGCGAGCTCCTGACGGACCCGGGCGTCCCCGGTGTCGGCCCGCGGCCGCACGTCCTCGTAGAGGCGCCGGTTGGACAGCAGCCGGTCGATCCCGCCGCGCTCGTGCTCCATCTGCCGCATGACCTGGCGGAAGGACCCGTTGAGCTGGCCGACCAGGTTGGCCGCCGGCACCCGCACGTCCTCGAAGAACACCTCGCAGAAGTGCCGGCTGCCGGTCATGTCGAGGATGGGCTTCACCGACACGCCCGGGCTGTGCATGTCCAGCACGAACTCGGACAGGCCCTCGTGCGGCCGGGCGTCGGGATCCGTCCTGCCGATCAGGTAGCACCAGTCGGCGGACGCCGCGCCCGAGGTCCAGATCTTCTGGCCGTTGACCACCCACTCGTCGCCGTCCCGCTCGGCCCGGGTGCGGATGCCGGCCACGTTCGACCCGGCGTCGGGCTCGCTCATGCCGATGCACCACATCGAGGTGCCGGCGATGATCCCGGGCAGCCACTGCGCCCGCTGCTCGTCGGTGCCGAACGCGAGCAGCGTGGGGCCCATCTGGCGGTCGGCGAACCACGAGGCGGCGATGGGGGCGCCGCTGCCGATGAGGGCCTCGAACACCACGAAGCGCTCCAGCGGGCTGCGGCCCCCGCCGCCGTGCTCGACCGGCCAGGTCATGCCCAGCCAGCCCCGCGACCCGAGCTCGGCCGCGAACTCGCGGTCGTGCCCCGTGATCCAGGTGTCCTCGGGCACCTCGGCCCGCTTGGAGGCGGCCAGCCCCACTTCGACCGCCTCGGCACGCAGGTCCTCCAGCTCGGGCGGCAGGGCGAAGTCCATGGCCGGCGACCGTAGCCGAGCCGATTTTCAGCGACCGAGGCCGTCGAGGACCAGCGCGTCCGGCAGCGCCGCCAGCAGGGCCCCCGGGAGCAGCAGCTTGGAGCGGCGGACGCCGCTGCCCACGACCGCCCGCTCGCAGGCGGCCACCGCCGCGTCCACCAGCAGCGGCCAGTCGGGCGGCAGGCCGATGGGCGTGATGCCGCCGTACTCCATCCCGGTGGCGGCGACCGCCTCGTCCATGGAAGCGAACGACGCCTTGCGAGCTTCCAGCGTCCGGCGGGCGAGGCCGTTGACGTCGGCCCGCGTGGTGGCGAGCACCAGGCACGCCGCGAGCTGTGTCGCTCCCGAGCGCTTGGCCGCCAGCACCACGCAGTTGGCGGAGATGTCGAGCGGCACCCCGTAGGTCTCGCAGAAGGCCGCGGTGTCGGCGAGGTCGGGGTCGATCTCCGCCACCTGCACCGAGCCGGCGTCGTCACCTCGAGCCTTCAGCGCCTCGGCGACAGGTGCCGCCAGCAGGTCGGGGCGGTCGAGGGCGGGGGTCCAGTCGAGGGTGCCGGCCATGGGGCCGAGTCTGCCCCAACGGCGCGTGCCGCCCCGGCCATCAGCTAGAACCGGCGGCGTGCTCGACGAACCGATGGTCCCGCTCCCGGCCGAGGGGCGGGTGTTCCGCGCCGGGCGCCGGGTCCGGTTGGCCGACGCCGATCCCACCGGGCGGCTGCGGCTCGACGCCTGTGCCCGCTACCTGCAGGACATCGGCAACGACGACACCACCGACGCCGGCATGGACGACGCCGACACCACCTGGGTGGTGCGGCGCGCGGTGGTCGACGTGCACCGCCCGCCGCGCTGGCGCGAATGGCTCGACCTCGCCACCTGGTGTGGCGGGCTGGGCGGGCGCTGGGCCGAGCGCCGACTGTCGGTGGTGGGGGAGCACCGGGGCCGGGTCGAGCTGTCCACGCTGTGGGTGCACGTGGACACGGCCACGCTGACGCCGGCCCGGCTCTCGCCGAGCTTCCTGGACATCTACGGGCCCTCGGCCGGGGGCCGGCGCATCTCCAGCCGGCTGTGGCTGAGCGATCCGCCGGTGGGTGCGGCGGCCGAGCCCTGGCGCCTGCGGGCCGTGGACATCGACCTGTTGGGCCACGTCAACAACGCCGCCTACTGGGCCGCGGTCGAGGAGCAGATCGAGCCGGGCACGGTGTTCGCCCACCGGCTGCTGGCCGGGCCCCACCGGGCGGTGATCGAGTACGGCCCGGGCATCGCCGCCGGGGCCAGCGTGGAGCTGCTGCTGGAGGAGAGCGACGATCGCCTGTCGCTGTGGTTCACCGTCGGGGGCGCGGTCCAGGCTGCGGCCACGGTGGTGCCCTTGGTGGTGCCGGAGAGCCAGGGTGCCACTTAGCCAGCCGGTGACCGCGCTACGTGTCAGCCCTGTCCTAGGCGGCACCGCGGCCGTGTCGGGCGTCACAGGCTTGGTAGCCTGGTGTTCACCTGGGAAGGGGAGGCGAGGGTGAGCGATACGAGTGGTCAGCGCAAGAGTGGCCCGGCGCGCCGCGCCGACATCGTCGGTGCCGCCCGCGTGGTCTTCCTCGCGGAGGGGTACGCGGACGTCGGGCTGACCGACGTGGCGGCCGCCGGCGAGGTCTCCCGCGGGTTGGTGTACCGGCACTTCCCCCGCGGGCGCAGCGAGCTGTTCCTGGCCGTCACCGAGGACCTGCTGGGAGAGCTGCAGGAGCGCATGCGCTACGCGGCCAGCGCCCCGTTCTCGCAGGCGAAGCGCATGGAGCAGCTGCTGGCGGCCCTGTTCGCCTTCTTCCAGGAGCGGCCCGACGCCTACCGCTTCCTGTTCCGGGACGTGTGGGCCGCCCGCGAAGAGTCGATCGAGGCCTCGGCCGTGGCCGCCCGCGCCCCGCTGGTGGCCGAGATCGCCACCCTCATCGCCGGCACCGACCAGTCCCGCGAGGAGGTCGACGTGGCGAGCCGGGGCATCCTGGGCTTCGCCCTGTCGGCCATCGAGATGGCTCTGGCCGGCCAGGTCGACGCCGAGACGGCCTGGCGCGTCGCCTGCCGCTACGCCACCTCGCAGATGTAGCTCACCCCCCGTCGGTCACCAGGCGCAGGTCGGGGCGCCGGCCCGGCGGGACCGGTGAGCCGAGGACGGCCCGCACCCAGGCGCCCCGCCCGGGCTCGGCCAGCACCTCGACGCAGCCGTCGAGGAACCCCGCCAGCGTGCGCATGGTGGCCAGGCCCGACCCCTCGGTGGGTGCGGACGGGTCGAAGCCCACGCCGTCGTCCACCACGTCCACCACCACCGTCTGCCCCCGGGGCGTGAGCGTGATGGTGATGTGGCGGCAGCGCGAGTGCCGGTGGACGTTGTCCAGCGCGGCCTGGATGATGCGCAGCGCCAGCACCTCGGTGGTCCAGTCCGGCGCCAGCCTCCCGTCGATGTCGATCTCCAGCTCGGGCCGGCAGCCGTCGGCGTACAGGCTGTCGACGTAGGCGCGGAGCGGGGCCACGAGGCGTTGCTCGGAGTCACCCCGCGGCGGCGCCATGGCCGCCAGCACGTCGCGCAGCGAGTCGACCTGCTGGGCGAGGTCGGTGCGGGTGCGGGCCGCCACCATCGACAGCGCCGCGCCGGGACGGCCCGGCGCCGACAGCTCCAGCGCGGTGACGAAGGTGGCCATGGCGCTGTAGGACGACATGGCCTGCTGGTGCAGCCGGGCCGCCATGCGGTACCGGTCGCCCTCCACGTGGTGGATCACGTCGGCCAGCAGCTGGCGGCGCTCGTCGGCCGCCTGCTCGACCAGCTCGTACAGGCGCCCCGTCTCCCGGGCCACCAGCAGGTGGCGCATGCTCGACAGCACGAGCAGGAGGGCCACGCTGGCTCCGGCCGCGAGCGGGACCCACGAGGTCTCGCGCCCCAGCCACGCCTCGACCACCACCACCGGCACCACCGCCAGCACCATGACCGTGACCACGTTGCGCCGCCGGACCTGAGCTTGCGGCGGCAGCCGGTCGAGGCCGATGGAGGGCTGGCGCACGGCGTGGATCACGAAGATCGAGCCCAGGCCGCAGGCCAGCGCATGCCAGGCCAGCAGCGCCGTGCTGGGCGTACGGAAGTCGTCGAGCGCGAGGGCCACCTGCCCCGCCGACTCGACCAGCGCGGCGGAGGCCAGCGCCACGGCCAGCCAGGCGAGGTGTCGGTCCTCCCGGCGGATGCGGGCCGCGAGCACGGCTGCGCAGGCCGTGCCGTGCACCAGGGCGATGGTGATCACCGACCAGCAGATGGCGAACCACGCGTCGTCGGCCGTGACCACCGCGTCGCCGACCAGCAGGGCCACGGGCACGGTGACGGCCACCACCAGGGTGGTGAGGTCGAGGACGTCGGGCGCGGTGGCCCGCCGCCCGGCCCGCAATCGCATGATGACCGTGTTGCCCGCGCCATAGCTGAGGATGCTGAGGCCGACGCAGGTGATCCACACGGCGCGCGCCCAGTCCCAATCG
>JBKPRV010000554.1:0-12881 GCA_046734715.1 Actinomycetota bacterium
GGCCAGCTTCTCCTGCAGCTGCGCGGTTCGCCTGCCGCTGCGCTCGGCGTCGGTCCCGGCGCGGGCGAGCGCATGGCGCAGCGCGCCCAGCTCGCCCCGCACCTCGGCGGCCCGACCTGACGGCGCGGGTGAGCTCGCGTCCTCCTCGGACTCGAAGGCGGCGCGCACCGAGGCCAGCTCGGACTCCGCCAGAGCCAGCGCCTCGGCTTCGGGGGCCAGCGCCTCAGACTCGGAGGCCAGCTGGGCCAGGTCGGCCCGCAACTGCGCCGAATCGGCCTCCAGGCTGGCCACCACGGCCTGGTCCACGAACGCGGCCCGCTCGCGGTCGACGCCTCGGCGTCGCTCGGCCAGCAGCGCCAGCTGGCCCCGGGCCTTCTCCCGCAGGGCCTGCGCCCGCGCCAGCACGTCGCCCACCTCGCCGCCGCCCAGCGTGGACAGCTCGGCCTCGGCCGCCATGACCGCGGTGTCGAGCTCGCTCAGCCGCCGGGTCAGCAGCGTCTGCTCGTTGCGCTGCTCGGCCCGGGCCGCGGTCGAGTCGGCCAGGCGCCGCTTGAGCGTGGCCAGCTCGCGCCCGGCCACGAAGATCTGCAGCGATCGCAGCTCGGTCACCAGGTCGCCATGCCGGCGGGCGGCCTCGGCCTGGCGCTCCAGCGGTCGCAGCTGGCGCCGAACCTCGCGCAGCAGGTCGCCCAGGCGGGTGAGGTTGGCCTCGGTGGCCAGCAGGCGCCGCTCGGAGCGCTCCTTGCGCTTGCGGTGCTTGAGGACCCCGGCCGCCTCCTCGATGATCAGGCGCCGCTCCTCGGGCCGCGCGTTGAGCACCGCGTCGATCTGGCCCTGCCCCACGATGACGTGCTGCTGGCGGCCCACGCCGGTGTCGCTGAACAGCTCCTGCACGTCGAGCAGCCGGCAGGGCACGCCGTTGATGGCGTACTCGCTCTCGCCCGAGCGCCACAGCGTGCGGGTGACCGTGACCTCGCTGAAGTCGATGGGCAGCAGGCCGGCGCCGTTGTCGATGGTGAGGCTGACCTCGGCCCGGCCCAGCGCGGGCCGCTTGGACGTGCCCGCGAAGATGACGTCCTCCATCTTCTGGCTGCGCACGACGGAGGGCGCCTGGGCGCCCAGCACCCAGCCGATCGCATCGACGACGTTGGACTTGCCCGAGCCGTTGGGCCCGACCACGACGGTGACGCCCGGCTGCATCTCCAGCAGGGTGGACTCCGCGAACGACTTGAAGCCCTTGAGCGTGAGCGACTTCAGGAACATCGGTCCCCCAACCTACGTGAGCTGCATACCCAGGTCGGGGACGGTCAGACCTGGCAGCTCGGGCACAAGTAGGTGACCCGCCCGCCGCTGCGCTGCTTGGTGACCGTCTGGCGGCAGCGCCGGCACGGCTCGCCGTCACGGCCCCACACCTGCAGCTCCTCCTGGAACGCGCCCTGCTTGCCGTGCAGATCGGTGAAGGGATGCTCCTCGGTGGAGGTGCCGTGGTGCTTGGTGGCCTCGTGGAGTATCTCGACCAGCGAGCGGTACAGCCGCCGGATCTCCATGGTGGAGACGGTCGACACCTCGCGGTCGGGCCGCAGCCCGGCGTCGTGGAGGATCTCGTCGGCGTAGAGGCCGCCCAGCCCGACCACGAAGGTCTGGTCCAGCAGCAGGGGCTTGAGCTTCTCGGTGCGCCGGTTGACCAGCGCCTGGGCGAACGCCGTCCACGACACCGGCGAGGCGACGGGGTCGAGCCCCAGCATGGTGAGCTCGGGCAGCTCCTCGGTGAGCAGGTCGGGGGTGACGGCGAACGCCTCGGCCGCCTGTTCGGGGTCGGCCATGCGCAGCTGGCCGCCCTGGGTGAAGTTGAGGACGATCTGGGTGTCCTTGGCGGCCTCGTCCTTGGGCGCAGCCCGCTCCAGCCGGCCGGTGGCGCCGATGTCCACCACCATCAGGTCGCCGCTGTCGAGCGTGAAGACCAGCAGCGAGCCGCGCCGGTCCACGCTCTTGATCTTGGTGCCCTCGAGCCGGCTCTGGAACGCCCTGCGCGACCCGTTGCGCTGGACCGCCTTCGCCGCCGGGACCTCGACCGACTTGACCCGCCGGCCCACCGTCTCGCGTTCGAGACCCCGGCGGATGGTCTCGATCTCGGGGAGCTCAGGCATCGTCGGTCTCCAACTCGGCCATCAAGGTCGTGTAGGCGTCGCGTGCGGCGACCTGCTCTGCCTGCTTCTTGGACCGCCCGTCGCCCTTCCCCCGAGGCACGCCCTGGACCGCCACCGTGACGTGGAAGCGCCGCGCGTGGTCCGGGCCCTCGGCCAGGGTCTCGTAGCGCGGCTGCTCGTCGAAATGCCGAGCCGTCAGCTCCTGGAGCCGGCTCTTGTAGTCCTGCCCGCCCGGCCCGCCGGCATGGGCCTCGGCCACCCGGCTGCCGAGCAGCCGCAGCACCAGGGCGTGCGCCTCCTTCGTTCCGGCCGACACGTAGACCGCCCCGAGCACGGCCTCCAGGGCGTCGGCCAGGATCGAGGGCTTCTCGCGCCCGCCGGACTGCTCCTCACCCTTGCCCAGCAACAGGTGGGCGCCGAGGTCCATCTCGTCGGCCACCTCGGCCAGCGTGACGGCGTTGACGACCGCCTTGCGCACATCGGTCAGCTCGCCCTCGCTCAGCGTCGGGTAGGCGTGGAAGGCGTGGTCGGTGATGATCAGGCCCAGCACCGCGTCGCCGAGGAACTCGAGCCGCTCGTTGGAGTCGTGACCGGGGTTCTCGGCGCACCAGGAGCGGTGCACCAGGGCGGGAGCAAGGACTTCGGGGCTGTCCAGGGTGACGCCGAGGCGCTCGGCCAGCTCGTCGAGTCTGGGGACGGGAAGCGGGATGGTCGTCCCCTCAGAGCCGGGCGAGGACGTAGTCCACGGCGTCACGCACTGTCTTGATGTCCTCGAGGTCTTCGTCCTCGATGCGGAACCCCACGCTCCGTTCGCCCAGCTCCTCCTCGAGCGCCTCGGCCAGCTCGATGAGGGCCAGCGAATCGGCGTCGAGGTCGTCGGTGAAGGAGTCTCCTTCGTGGATGGACGACGGCTCGACCTCGAGGATGTCGGCGAGGCGGTCACGGATCAGGTCGAACACCTGTTCTCGGTCCATGGGACTGCGCTCGACGTGGGTCTCGGCGGGCACGGATGCAACTCCTGATATCGGGCAAGGACGCGGGCAGTGTATCCAGGTGCCCTATTGCGCGCTTGTGAAGGATTTAGGCCCGAGCGACCACGGAGCGCAGTCGTTCGACTACGCCCGCCTGGACCATCTCGCTCGCCACTCCCAGGGCGTTGACCACCGCGGTGGCCGACGACGAGCCGTGGCTGATGATGCACACGCCGTCCACGCCGAGCAGCATGGCGCCGCCGGTGCTGTCGGGGTCGAGGGTGGCGTAGAGCGGCATGAGCGCTGCCACTGCCTCGTCGGCCACCGGGGTCTCGGCCAGCGCCCCCAGCACGCTGCGGACCAGGGCCCGCATGCCGCCCTCAAGGGTCTTGAGGGCCACGTTGCCGGTGAAGCCGTCGGTGACCACCACGTCGACCTCGTCGGTCATGATGTCGCGACCCTCGACGTTGCCCACGAAGCGGGCGCCCGCCCGGGAGAGGGCGCCGGGCTCAGCCAGCAGGGCATGGGTCTCCTTGACCAGCGGGTTGCCCTTGCTCGCCTCCTCCCCGATGGACAGGATGCCCACCCGGGGCTCGGCGATGCCGTAGCGCTCGCGGGCGAACACGGCGCCCATCAGGGCGAACTGCACCAGCCAGGGCGGCTGGCACTCGGCGTTGGCCCCGGCGTCGAGCAGCACGGTGGGCGTCGAGCCGGGCACGGGGATGGGCGTGGCGATGGCCGGTCGGGCCACCCCCTTGATCCGGCCCATGCGCAGCAGCGCCGAGGCCATGGTGGCCCCGGTGTTGCCGGCCGACACCATGGCGGATGCCTTGCCGTCGCGCACCGCCTCCGCCGCCCGCACCAAGGACGAGTCCTTCAAGGTGCGGACCTTGGACCCGGCGTCGGCCATGCCGATCACCTCGGACGCCGGCAGCACCTCCAGGTCGCCCCGGAGCGGGTCGATCTCCTCCGGCCGCCCCACCAGGACGACGGGCACGCCCAGCTCGGCCACCGCACGGTGGGCACCGTCGACGATGGCGCCGGGGGCGTGGTCGCCGCCCATGGCGTCGAGTGCGATCGGCAGCATGTCAGGGTGCCGGGGCGCAGCCGCGCCAGCGATCAGTCGACCTCGACGGCCACCCGGCCGCCGTACCAGCCACAGTTGCCGCACACGACGTGAGGCTGCTTGGCCGCGTTGCAGCGGGGGCAGACGCTACGGGCGGGGCGCTCGAGGCGCCACGCGCTCGCCTTGCGGCTGCGGCTCTTGGCCTTGGAGGTCTTCTTCTTGGGGACGGCCATGTCGAATCACCAGTCAGCGGTCGCGACGGAACGCCCGCAGCCGCGGGCACAAGGGCGAAAGACTAGCGGCCTCGCTGCGGAACCGTCGAACGCGCGTGAAGGTCACTCGAAACGCAGGGAGTCGAGCGCCGACCAGCGGAGGTCGGAGGCCGGCTCGGCGTCCCCGGTGCCCACCGGGTGGGCGTCGGGGTCGGGCCCGGCGCAGGCCTCGTCGCACAGGGGCGCCAGCGGCAGGGCCAGGGCGAACGCCTCCCGCAGCACCGGCTCCAGGTCGAGGGCGTCGCGGCCGAGCGGGTAGGTCTCACCCTCGACCGGATCGGGCTCGAACACCTCGCTGAGCTGGACCTCCACCTCACCGCGGGTGGTCTCCAGGCAGCGACGGCACTCCCCCACCCAGCGGCCCCGGGCGGTGCCCGTCACCGTGACCGTCTCGCCCTGCGACTCGACCGTCACGTCCACGGTCACGTCGTCGCCGGTCAGCCGGGCGCTGGAGAGGGCGACGTCCGCCAGGGGCCCGGCCGCGACGATCCGCTGCTGGGCGCCGGGATGGCGGACCAGGTCGGCCGTGGGGATGAGAAACGGTGGGCGGCTCACCCCGTCAGGCTACGGCGCACCGGGTACCGGCGGTCGTGCGGGTTATGGCGTACCGGGTACCGGCGGTCGTGCGGGTTACGGCGTACCGGGTACCGGCGGTCGTGCGGGTTATGGCGCACCGGGGACCGGCGGTCGTGCGGGTTACGGCGTACCGGCTACTGGCGGTCCTGGTCGAAGAACCGGGAGTCCGGCTCGGGGTCGTCGTCCGGGTGGCCGTGGCCGTTGACCCCGGCGCGGGCCGCCGCCGCCGGCGGGTGTCCCTCGCCCGCCGGGCCCCGCAGCTTGGCCCGACCGGAGGTGATGATGGACATGGTCTTCTCCAGCACCGTCTCCATCTGCGCCAGCCGCTTGTCGCAGAAGTCGTCGGCCTCGTTGCGCTGGCGGGCGGCCTCGGCCCGGGCGTTCTCGACGAGGCGCCGGGCCTTGGCCTCGGCCGCCTTCATCACCTCCGAGCGCTGCACCATGCGCTCGGCCTGGCCCCGGGCCGCGGCCAGGATGTCGTCCGCCTCGCGCTGCGTGCGCTCCAGGAACTCGTCGCGCTCCTTGAGCAGCCAGCGCGAGGCCCGCAGCTCGTCGGGCAGGCGCTCGATGGCCTGGTCGAGCAGGTCGAGCACCTCGTCGCGGTCGATCTTGACCTGCGTGGACAGCGGCGCCGGCCGGGCGCCGTCGATCAGCGTGTGCAGCTCGTGGAGGATGGCCTCGACGTCGCCGCCGGGCGCCCGCTCGGCCACCCGGGCGTCGAACGTGTGCTCGAACGAGCTGTCCTGGTCATCCACTGGACGGTTCCCCATATTTCGCCGCGAGCAGCTTGGCCACCCCGGGCGGCACCATCGAACTGACGTCCCCGCCGAAGCGGGCGATCTCCCGGATGAGCCGCGACGCGATGAAGCAGTGCTGCGGGGCCGAGGGCAGGAACATGGTGACGACCCCCGAGACCTCGCGGTTCATCTGGGCCATCATCAGCTCGGAGTCGAAGTCGGTCACCACCCGTAGGCCCTTGACGATGAAATCGGCGCCCACCTCGCGGGCCAGGTCTACCGTCAGGCTGGAGAACGAGGTGATGCGGACGTTCTCCAGGTGGGACGTGGCGTCGGCGATGAGGTCCTGACGCTCCTCCAGCGTGAGCAGGGGCTCGCCCTTCTGCGGGTTGCGCACGGTGGCCACCACGACGTCGTCGAACAGCCGCGCCGCCACTTCGATGATCTCGATGTGGCCGTTGTGGATCGGGTCGAACGAGCCCGGATAGAGAACGGTGGTCACGGCACCAACGTAGCTCTCACGCTCAGCCGAACTCGGTACCACCCGGCGTGGCGGGCCGGGCGAACCCGACCCAGGTGCCGCCATAGCGGGCGTCCCGGACCAGCTCCCAGCCGTCGGGGAGCGGGACGGCCCGGTCGGACTCGGCCACCACCAGGTCGGCCGGCAGTGCCTCCAGCAGGGCGGGCCAGCCGTCGAAGGCGTAGGGCGGGTCGCAGAAGGCGACCGCGAACCGGGCACCGGGGCTCAGGCCCGCGAGCCAGCGCTCGACCGTGCCGCCCACGATGGTGGCCCGCTCGCCGAAGCCGCAGGACTCGACGTTGCGCCGGATGGCCTCTCGGGCGGCCCGGTCGGGGTCCACGAAGGTGGCGTGGGCCGCGCCCCGCGACAGCGCCTCGACGCCCAGGGCGCCGCTGCCGGCGAACAGGTCCGCCACGGGCTCACCCTCGACGCCGCCGCGACTGCCCAGCGCATTGAAGATCGCCTCGCGCACGCGGTCCGTGGTCGGCCGCGTGCGGACCCCGGGCGGAGCGACCAGCGTGCGGCCCCGGGCCGACCCCGCCACGACGCGCATCGCCGCACGGTAGTGGGTGGCAACCTGGTCACCATGAGCGAGCACGTGCGGGTGATCAGCATCGGCCAGCCCAAGGTCCGCAACGCCATCGACTCCAAGACCGCGCAGCGCCTGCACGACCAGTTCGTGGCGTTCGACTACGACGACGAGGCCCGGGTGGCGGTGCTGACGGGTGACGCCGCCGCGTTCTGCGCGGGCGCCAACCTCAAGGATCTGCCCCGCCTGCGGGACAGCGGCCCGCTGGGGCCCACCCGCCTCGCACTGTCCAAGCCGGTCATCGCCGCCATCGAGGGCTGGTGCGTCGCCGGCGGGATGGAGCTGGCCGCCTGGTGCGACCTCCGGGTGGCGGGCGACACCGCCCGCTTCGGCTGCCTCGAGCGGCGCTGGGGCGTGCCGCTGGTGGACGGCGGCACCTACCGCCTGCCCCGCATCGTGGGCCTGGGGCGCGCCCTCGACCTCATCCTCACCGGGCGAGAGATCGACGCGGCCGAGGCCGAGCGCCTGGGCTTCGTCGACCGCCTCGTGCCCGCGGGCACCGCCCTGGCCGCGGCCACCGAGCTGGCGGAGCACATCGCCTCCCAGCCCTGGCGCTGCGTCGTGAGCGATCGGCGGGCGGTGTTCGACGGCCTGGGCCTCGACCAGGCCGAGGCGCTGGCCAACGAGGACCGGCTGGGCCGCGAGGTCATCCTGTCCGACGACTTCGCGGCGGGGGTGGCCCGCTTCGGCGAGCATCGACGGGAGCGACCGGCGTAGCGTCATCCCGTGGAGGTCGATCCGGTCATCACCTGCATCGACTGCGGCGGCCGGGCCCACCTCCTCTCCTACCCGCCCGAAGAGCGGGACTGGGAGCCCGGTGACCTGGTGGTCTACCGCTGCGAGGACTGCCTCGACCGCTGGGATCTGATCGTTCCGGACGAGCACGGCAACGTCCCCGAGGACGACTGAGGACATCCGGGCCCCAGGGGCCGTGACGCAGCGTTAGTGTCTCGCTTCGATCTGGGGTGGTGGGACATGGGCACTGTGGCGACAGAGCTGGGCGCGAGACCGGAACCACCGGCATCGCGAGACCGGCTGGTGATGGCGGCCGTGCTGCTGGCCATGAGCTTGCTGGCCACCGTCTTCGTGGGGCTGGCCGCCTGGGGCGCGACCCAGGACCTGGCGGACGTGCGGGAGGACCTGGACACGATGGCCGGCCCCGCGCTGGCGTCCGACCTGGTGACCGGCCTGCAGGACGAGAGGAACTACGCCGCCGGCTACATCCTGGGGTTCGAGAACGCGCTCGAGCTGCCCGTGGATTCGATGGACGAGGCGACGGGTGCCACCGACGACGCCCTGGCCGCCCTCCGGTCCCAGGTCGAGCGCCGGGGCGGTGACCTCGCGGCCGCGTACGGCGAGGTGCTCGGCGGCATCGACGGGTCCCTGGCCGACCTGCGCCAGACCGTCGACGGGATCAGCGGGGAGCGCGGCCAGAACCTGACCTCGGTGAGCGAGCCGCTCTACGCCGGCTATTCGACCCTCATCGACAACCTCATGGACGCGGGCGACTCGATGGCGCTGGCCATCGACGACTCGGAGCTGAGCCGCGGCGTACGGCTGCACCAGCTGGCCCTCGCCCAACCGGCGCTGGTGGCCTACATCCAGCGTGGGCTGGTGCTCGCCGGTGTCGGCCCCGGCGGGAGCGTCGACACGGCCGAGGAGGTCGCCTCGATCGCCGCCTACAGGGCCGAGCTGGAGGCCAACGAGACGGAGATCGCGAGCCTCGCCACCGGCACGTACGCCGACGCGGCCGTCAACCGGCAGGACGCGGCGGCGCTGTCCGAGTACCTGGACGTGGTCGACTCGTCCATCCAGGGCGGCGTGGTCCCGATCACCGAGGTGCTCACGGCGACGAGTACGAATGGGGCGCTCACCCAGCACTACGCGGCCATGAGCGACGCCGTGAAGAGCACCCTCGCGGAGCGGGCCGACGACCTCGAGCAGGAGGCCAAATCTCGCCGGCTGCTCTGGTTCGCGCTGGCCGGCGCGTCGCTCGCGGCGGTGGCGGCGGCGCTGCTGGTCGTGCTCGTACGGTGACGGCGCCGGGCCGCGGCGCCACCGGCCGGCGCTCTGACAGGGGCGTGGCCGGGCGCTAGGTTCGAGAGTTCTTCCTACGGCGCCTCTGAGCGCGGGGTGAGTCCCGATGGCTTCCCCACGACCCGCGGCGAGGTCTCGCCGATACGACAGCGATCCAATGGAGGAATCGTGTCCACCACCACCACCACTCGCTCCCGCGTGGTGCGGAGCGCCGGGCTGGTCATCGCACCGCTGCTGGTGTTCGGCCTGGCCGCCTGCGGCGACGATGACGATGGCGGCGGCGACAGCGCCAGCGGCAGCACCGAGAGCTTCTGCAACCAGATCAAGGACATCTCGGATCAGGGCGACGAGATCGAGGCCAACAGCGACGACGCCGACCCCGAAGAGCTGCTGAACCAGGTCGCCGGCCTGGTCGATCAGATGCAGGAGCTCGACCCGCCCGCCGAGATCGAGGACGACTGGAACTCGGCCCTCGAGATCCTGGACGGCCTGTACAGCGGCGACGTCGAGGACGTGGCCAACTTCCAGCCCACCGAGGAGCAGGCCCAGGCGGGCGAGCGCGTCGGCGAGTATCTGCGGAACGAGTGCGGCCTCGACGAGGACAGCTTCCTCGGTTCCTAAGGCTCAATCCGACTGAGCTCGGCGCCTACCGGCGACAGACGTCGCGGAGGCGCCGGGCTCTCGGCCCCGCTCAGCGCTTGTCCGGGGGCCCTTCGAGCGTCGTGGCGATGAGGCCGAACTCGGTGCCCTGGTCGTCGGTGCACCGGGCGCTGAAGTAAGGGCCCATGTCCTGCGCGCCAGGACCGGCATGTCCGCCGAGCTCCTCCACCCGGGCCAGCGCGGGCGCGAGGGCATCGACCGACAGGTAGAGCGTGGCGTCGGGCTCGACCTCGTGGCCGAACGCCGCCGCCTCGTCGAAGATCCCGACCTTGGGGACCGCGTCGAAGTAGTGGCTCGCCGGGTCGGACCGGCTGAGCTGCCAGCCGAGCACCGGCCCGTAGAACCGTTCCGCTCGCGCCGCGTCCTCCCGGAGGAAGACGAGCCCGACTTCGCCGGTGGCTTCCCGGGTCGGCGGGGCGGACTCGTAGTGGCGGCCCGGGCTGAACACCAGCAGGGGCAGCCCCTGGTCGTCGGTCCCCCGGGCCCAGCCGCTGCCATCGGGGTTCGGCTCCCCCTGAGTGACCTGACCGCCCGCCGCGCCGATCGCCTGGACCACCGCGCCCACGTCGGCCACGCCGTAGTTGGGCACCACCGCCGGCGCGCCCGGATCGTCGAGCATCCGCACCGTGGTCTCGGTGTTGGTCGTGTAGTAGCTCACGTGGTCTTCGAACTCGACGCGTTCCCCCTGCCAGTCGAGCAGCGCTCCGAAGAACGCCATGGCGCGGTCGGCGTCGCCCACCCGCAAGTGGACCATGACCAGCTGGGCGGCACCGGCGGCACCGGCGCCTCCGGCCGTCTGATCGTCGGTGGGGGCCATGTTCAGCTCCTCCTGGAGTCGGCGCCGCAGCGATGCGACGAAAGCAGGGCGCGGGGCGAGCGGGACGACCGGCCGGCGCAGGGCGTCGAAGGGGTCGGGGCGGTCAGTCATCGCCCTCTCCGCTCTCGTAGAGCTTGCGGAACGCGGCCCGGGCCCGGACCAGCAGCGCCTCGGTGGCGTGGACCGTCCGGCCGAGCACGCCCGCGACCTCGGGGACCGGCAGGCCGTCGACATAGCGCAGCGTGAGCGCCGCCCGGTGGTGGCCGCCCATCCGAGCCAGCACGTCGGCCACCCGGAGGCTGTCCAGGCGGACATCCCACGGGTCATCCGTGGCGATCGGCTGGTCGACGATGCGGGCCACCAGTCGCTCGTCCCGAGCGCGGCGCCGCCAGTGATCGACCAGCTTGTGGCGGGCGACGCCGATCATCCAGGGGATGGACGCCTCCCCCGCCCGCACGGCCGCCAGGAGCGTCTCGGACGTCAGGTCCTCGGCCGTCGGCGCGTCGCGGCAGCGGTCGTAGAGGTAGCCGTACACCTGCGGGACGGCGCGGTCGTACACGTCCAGCAGCGCCGCGCCGGTCCCCGCTTCGCTCCTCACGCCCCTATCGTCGCTCCGGAGCCGCCATCTCCGACGGGTCGCTGGAACGCGACGAGGATGTGGGTGCCCGAATCGAGGATGCCCGGCTCCCGGCACAGCCGCCGCTCCCAGGACAAGAGGCGCTGCCACTCGTCCTCGCTGAGGCCCTCGATCAAGGCCGGGTCCGCGCCCGCAGTCAGGTAGTTGGCTGCGGCCGAGACGACGATCCGGCCGTGGGCGGCGCAGAGCTCGGTGATCTCGGACCAGCGGAACATGCGCATCTCGTGCCCACGGTTGGTCTCGCGATCCAGCTCGCCGGTGAGGAAGATGTGCTCGGTGTGCTCGGGCCCGAACCGGCGGTGCTCGTCGAAGACGAGGGGCAGGAAGGCGCGCATGGCACCGAGGGTCGACATGACGCTGACCAGCACGTGGCCGCCCGGCTTGGTGACCCGCGCCAGCTCGGCCAGCGCGTCGGGAGCGCGATCCCGGGCGTAGCTGAGCGGACCGCCGAAGCAAACGACCGCGTCGAAGCTGCCCGACGCGAGGGAGGAGAGGTCGCAGACGTCGAGGACGTCGCGGGCCACCACCGCCCCGTCGTGGCCGGCCTCGGTCACCTTCTCGCGGTTGAGCTCCAGCTGGCCGCGCGACAGGTCGCACACGTGGACGCGCGCCCCGAGCCGGGCCAGCTCGATGGTGAAGCGGCCCGGCCCGGCCCCGGCGTCGAGCACCAGGTCGCCGGGGTGTACGAGCTCGGCGAGCAGGTCGTTGTGCACCGCGAGGCTGACCCGGCCCGACGCGCTCTTGTCGTGGCGGTCCCATTCGTCGATGCCGTACTGGTCGAAGAACGCCGCGATGTGCACCGCATCGAAGGGTGCGCCCACGTCATGACCCCTGGGACCCGAGCGGCCGGCCGATCTCCCAGTGGTGCCCGTCGGGGGCGGCGATCCGGCCGATCCGCCACCCGTGGCCGTCGGACACGGGCGCCACCTCGGTGGCCCCGGCGGCGACCGCCCGGGCGAACACCGCGTCCGGATCGTCGACCGACAGGATCATGCGCACCGAGCCGGGCCGGTCGGCATCGGGGACGGCTGAGGGATCAGCTTGCAGCCAGAAGTCGGCTGCGCCGATCGACAGGTGCGCGACCACGAGGGTGTCACCGTCCTCGAACCGGTCTTCGTCCGCCTCGACCGCCCCGAGCCCCGCCTCGTAGAACCGGACCGCGGCCGCCGCGTCCGCGACCGACAACCAGGGCGAGATCTTCGTCACGGCGCGACGGTAACCCGGGCCGTACCGGGAGCGGTCGCCAAATCGGCAGCGCCTTGACTCCGCCGGAGTGCCTCGGCTGGGAAGTGGCGCGGGCGATGATGCAGGGGTGACCGGTCACGCCGACCCGCGTGTCGAGGTTCCGGACGAGCTGGTCTCGTGGCACCGCAAGTTCTTCGGCGAGGCCGGCGGCGCATGGATCGAGGCGTTGCCGGACCTCGCCGCGGCCCTGCTGGACCGCTGGCAGCTGCGGGTAGACGGAGCTTCGACCTGCGGCGCGATCGCACTGGTGCTGCCGGTCCTGCGTGCAGACGGCACGCCCGCGGTGCTCAAGCTCCAGCCCGTGCACGCTGGGCAGGGCGACGGCGAGCCCGCCGCCCTGCGCGCGTGGAATGGAGACGGTGCCGTGCGCCTGCTGGATCACGACCCCACCTCGGGCTCGATGCTGCTCGAACGGCTCGACGCGGCCCGCCCACTGGCCACGGTCCGCGACGACCTCGCCGCACTGCAGATCCTGTCGGAGCTCCTGGCCCGACTCTGCGCCGTTCCTGCGCCCGCCGGCGTGCGCCGGCTGTCCGACGTCGCCGCCGACCTGCTCGACCGGGTACCACGGGCCCTGACGCTCGTGCGCGAGCCATCGCAACACCGC
>JBKPRV010000555.1:0-7481 GCA_046734715.1 Actinomycetota bacterium
GTGCTGTTCTCCCTCGACGGCACCGAGCTGGGGACGGGCACCAGCTGGTTCGGCGGTGTCCCCGGCCGGGACGACGACCTGGTGGTCCGGGACGACCGCGGCATCACCACCGTCGAGCCGACGCGCGACCCGGCCCAGGCCCCCGAGGGTTGCAGCCAGGCGGCGGGCGCGGGCGGCACCCGCCTCGCGCTCTGCGACGCGGGCGACGAGATCGTGCGCATAGAGCCCTCGGGTGCCCGAGGCCGGGCAGCCGCGGCTCCCGGGGGCTACGCGTGGAGCCGAGCACTGCCGTCGCCCGACGGCCGCTGGATGCTCACCGAGGCCGCCGACGACTGCGGCGGAGCGGTGGCCGCACTTGGCCCTACGGACGGATCCGGGGACCTGACCACCGTGGTGGGCGACGCGCTGGCCGAAGGGCACGCGGTCGGCTGGCTGCCCGACGGGCGGGCGGTCGCGCAGCTGGTCGGCGGCGGGTGCGGGCAGGGCCCCATCTCCTCGCGGGTGCTCGTCACCGAGCCCGGCGGAGACGACGCCGAGCTGCCCTTCGAGCCCCGGGGCGTGCTCCAGATGTGGACGCGGGCTGATGGGGGGCTCGACGACGACGACCGCACCCTCCAGCGAGCCCGGCGGGAGCTGGGGCTGGAAGGGTGCTGCGATGGTCCACTCAACGGGGCCGACGTATTCAGCGGCGTGGTCTGGGACGGCGTATGGGTGAGCGTGGTCGGCGGCGACCAGTTCGTGCTGCCCGAGACCGACCGGCCGGGCTACCACTCCACCACGGTCGCCGGGGTCGAGATCATCGTGGCGGACGACGCGGGCGGGCCGGGCGCGTACTTCTCCTGCGGCGGCACCGTGTGGCACATCGGCGGGGAGCCGCTGGACGTCACCGACGAGGCCCTGGTGGTCGGCGTGGCCGAGGCGCTGATCCCGCACCTCTACTGCACGGTGGACCCGCTGCCCTCAGGGTGACCAGCTGACGCAGTGGATGCCGGGCAGCGCGGCGGGGACGCGGTGCCAGGTCTCGCCACTGTCCTCCGAGACGTAGAGCTCTCCGGTGGGCGTGCCCACGGCGACCAGGCCGCCCGCGGCGGCCAGCGAGAACGTGTCGACGTTGTGGCCGAACGCGGCGGGCAGGTCGTCGCCGCCGGGGCCGCCGCAGCGGGTGAACGGGGCCTCGGGATCGGCCAGGGGACGGCGGTACACCGCGCCCTCGGTGGTCCCCGGGCCGGTCGAGGCCGAGGCCAGCAGCCAGTCCTCGGCGATGGCCGCGGCCCGGCAGTACGACGCGTGCAGCCCCTCGTGGCTCCACGTCCACGTGTCCCCGCCGTCGTCGCTCTGGCCCACGCCCACCGCCGCGGCCACCGCCACGCGGTCGCCCTCGGTCACCACCTGGTGGTTGTCGGCCTCGGCGGGCACGACCTCGATCCAGCCGGACGCGTCGCGGCGCCAGACGCCGCCCACGTGCACCCCGGCGAACAACCCGGAGGGGCCGATGGCGATCGAGCGGGTGTCGGGTGGCCCGCCCCAGGGCGTGGTCCAGCCGTCGCGGGTGGGGATGGCGTCGAACAGCGCGTCGCGCAGGGGGCCGTCGGGGCCGCCCACGTCGACCAGGTGGGCCTCGCCCGTGCCGACGAGCGCCCGGCCGCCGTCGAGGGCGGCGATGCAGCGGGGGACGAGCCCGCCCGGCAGCGAGACGGCCGCGCCCGCGTCGAGCGCCATGACCCAGCCGTCGGCGATGGCCCAGTCGCCGGCCACCCCCACCACCTCGCCACCCGGCATGGTGCGGCGCAACTCCCGTCCGTCGAGGGCCAGATCCAACAGACCGTCCGCGGTTCCAACGAGGAGCATGGGCCTAGCATGCCGCAGCGTGGTCCGCGCGTCACCGGATGTGCACCGGTGGAGAGAGGGGGCTCATGACCCAGCCCGAGGTGTGGCTCGTCCGCCACGGGGAGACCGAGTGGAGCCGCGACGGTCGCCACACCAGCCACACCGAGCTGCCGCTCACGGCCCGGGGTGAGGCCGAGGCCCGCGCCCTCGCGCCCGTGCTCGGCGGCGTCCACTTCGACCTCGTGCTGGTCAGTCCCCGCGTCCGGGCCGCCGACACCGCGGTGCTGGCCGGGCAACCCGAGGCGGAGTCCGACACCGACCTGACCGAGTGGGACTACGGCGAGTACGAGGGCCTGACCACCCCGGCCATCCGCGAGTCGGCCCCCGGATGGGAGCTGTGGACCCACCCCACGCCGGGGGGCGAGAGCGAGGAGCAGGTGGGCGCCCGGGCCGACCGGATCATCGCCCGGGTGCTGGCCGCGGCGCCCGAGCGGGCGCTGCTGGTGTCCCACGGGCACTTCCTGCGGGTGCTCGGATCTCGCTGGGTGGGCCTGCCGCCGAGCTTCGGCCGGCACCTGCTGCTGCGCACCGCCACCCTCTCGATCCTCGGCTGGGAGCGGGACAACCGCACGCTGGCCCGCTGGAACGCGCCGGCAATGGGTTCGGGCCGCGAGGGTGGTGCGCCGTAGGATCGTTCTCTCATGGCTCCGCTCGTCGCCGTCCTCGACTACGGCATCGGCAACCTCCACTCGGCGCAGAAGGCGCTGGAGCGGGTGGGTGCCGACGCCCACCTGACGGCCGACCACGGGCTCATCCGGGAGGCGGCCGGGGTCGTCCTGCCGGGGGTCGGCAACTTCGGGCGGTGCATCGAGGCGTTGGAGCGCACCGCGCTGGACGAGCTGGCCATCGAGTGCGCCGCGTCCGGCCGCCCGTTCCTCGGCGTGTGCATCGGCATGCAGATGCTGTACGAGTCGTCGGAGGAGAGCCCGGAGACCCCGGGCCTGGGCGTGCTGCCCGGCGTGGTGCGCCGGCTGCCCGACGGGGTCAAGCGGCCCCAGATGCAGTGGAACATCCTGGTGCGCACCAAGCCGTCCGGCCTGCTCGACGGCGTCCCCGACCCCGCTTGGACGTACTTCGTCCACTCGTACGCGGCCGACAACGACGACGGGGCAGTGGCCGTCTGTGACTACGGGGGTCCGGTCGTGGCCGCCGTCGAGCGCGATGCCCTGTGGGCCACCCAGTTCCACCCCGAGAAGTCGGGCAGGACCGGCATGGCCATCCTCGCCAACTTCGTCAGCCGGGCCGCCGAGTGCGCCCAGGCCGCTTGAGCTCCGTGGACCTGTATCCCTCGATCGACCTGCGTGGCGGGCAGTGCGTGCGCCTGTACCAGGGCGACTACGACCGGGAGACGGTCTACGGCGACGACCCCGTGGGCCAGGCCCGCACCTTCGCCGACGCCGGGGCGCCCTGGATCCACGTGGTCGACCTCGACGCCGCCCGCACGGGAGAGGGGGCCAACCGGGAGCTGGTGGCCGAGATCGCGGGCGCCGTCGACGTGCCGGTCCAGGCCGGCGGCGGGGTGCGGGACGACGCCGCGGCCGACGCCCTGCTGGGCGCGGGCGTGCGCCGCGTCGTGGTGGGCACCGCCGCCCTGGACGATCCCGCGTGGGTCCGGCGCCTGGCCGGGCGCTACCCGGGGCAGGTGGCGGTGGGGCTCGACGCCCGGGGTCACGCCGTCGCGGTGCGCGGCTGGGTCAAGGGCTCCGGCCACGACCTGGTCGAGGTGGCCCGCAGCTTCGACGACGCCGGGGTGGCGGCCCTGGTGGTGACCGAGATCGGGCGCGACGGCACGCTGACCGGGCCCGCGCTCGACCAGCTGGCCGAGGTGCTGGCCGAGACCCGTCTGGACGTGGTGGCCTCGGGCGGGGTCGGCTCCCTGGCCGACCTGCGCACCCTGGCGGCCTTCGAGGTCGACGGCCGCCGCCCGGCCGGCGTCATCGTGGGCCGGGCCCTGTACGAGGGGGCGTTCCGGCTGTCCGACGCGCTCGAGACCCTGTCCGACGTCAAGCTCACCGGTCCGGAGACCGACGATGCGTAGCGTCCGGATCATCCCCTGCCTCGACGTCGACGCGGGCCGGGTGGTGAAGGGCGTCAACTTCGTGGGCCTGCGCGACGCCGGTGACCCGGTCGAGCTGGCGGCCCGCTACGACGCCGAGGGGGCCGACGAGCTCGTCTTCCTCGACATCACCGCTTCGTCCGACGCCCGCGACACCATGGTCGACGTGGCGCGGCGGGCGGCCGACACGCTGTGGATCCCGTTCACCGTGGGCGGGGGCGTGCGCTCGGTGGAAGACGCCCGCGGCCTGCTCATGGCGGGCGCGGAGAAGGTGTCGGTGAACACCGCCGCGGTGGAGCGCCCGGAGCTCATCTCGGAGCTCGCCGACGAGTTCGGCTCGCAGTGCGTGGTGCTGGCCATCGACGCGCGGCGCCGGCCGGGCGACGAGGGCGGCTTCGGGGTCACGACCCACGGCGGGCGAACGCCCACCGACCTCGACGCCGTCGAGTGGGCCCAGCGGGGCGAGGCGCTGGGGGCGGGCGAGATCCTGCTCACCTCGATGGACCGCGACGGCACCAAGGATGGCTTCGACCTCGAGCTCACCCGGGCGGTCAGCGACGCCGTCGGCGTGCCGGTCATCGCCAGCGGTGGGGTGGGCACGCTGGACCACCTGGTGGACGGGGTCATCGAGGGTGGGGCCGACGCGGTGCTGGCCGCGTCGATCTTCCACTTCGGCGAGCACAGCGTGGCCGAGGCCAAGGACGCGCTGGCCGCGGCGGGCATCATCGTCCGCCCCATCTGATCCGGCGGACTCCCGTGCCGGATCTAGCCTTGTCTGTCGTGGTCACCGATCCTGCCTCGCCACCGGTGCCCGATGCCGCCGCCATCGCGGGGCTGCTGGCGGACGACGGCCGGCGCCGGGTCGTGGCGGCCCTGGTGCTCGGGTCCGCGACCGTCGACGACGTGCGGCTGGCCACCGGCCTGACCACCCGCGAGGTGGCCGAGGCGCTGGCCCGGCTGGTAGCCGGCGAGCTGGTGGTGCGGGGCACCGACGGCGAGCACGTGCTGCTGGGCGAGGCCTTCCGGCTGGCCGCCATCGCCTCCGCCCCCGAGCGCCCCGGGCCCGACCCCACCGGCGATGCCCCCGAGGACGAGGCCCGGGTGCTGCGGGCCTACTTCCGGGCCGGCCGGCTGATCCAGATCCCGGCCCAGCGCTCGAAGAAGCTGATCATCCTCGATCGCCTGGCGCTCGAGTTCGACGTCGGCATGCGCTACTCCGAGCGCCAGGTCAACGGCATCCTGCGCCGCTTCCACCCCGACGTGGCCTCGCTGCGCCGCTACCTGGTGGACGAGGGCTTCCTCGACCGCGAGGCGGGGGAGTACTGGCGCGCCGGCGGCACCGTCCTCTGACAGGCCCTAGGCCAGCCAAGAGGTGACGGCGGCGGCGACGGTCCCGGCCGCGCCGGCCAGGAAGTGGTCGGCCATGGGCACGACCTCGACGGTGACCGAGGGCCAGGAGGCGGTGGCGGCGCGGGTGCGCTCGGGCGGCGAGTAGGAATCGTGCTCGGGCACGAGGACGAGGACCGGGCGCGGGTCGCCCTGGCCGGGCACCGGGGTGCCCCCGAAGCGCAGCGGTGGCGCCACCGCCACCCAGCCCGCGGCGCGGGGATCGTCCACGCCGAGCGCCACGTCGGCACCGAACGAGTAGCCCATCAGCCACAGCGGGACCCCGGGCACCTCGGCGGCCAGCCGGTCCAACGCCGCGAGCACGTCCTCCTGCTCGCCCGCGCCGGCGCCGCGGAAGTCGAAGCGCAGCGCCGCGATCCCCGCGGCGGGCAGCGCCCGGAACAGGGCGTCGACCACGATGTTGTGGCGGTCGCCCCCGTAGGCGGGGTGCGGGTGGCACAGCACCGCGGCCGCTCGGGCACCGCGGCGCCGGGCCAGGTCGCCGGCCAGCACGGTCCCGTCGGGCGTGGTGAGCGAGATCGGGCCGGTCGAGTCGTCGGTCACGAGGGGTGGACGGTAGCGTCTTTCCCGTGCCCGAGCCCGCCGCCCCGCAGACCCTCGACAACGGTCACACCAGCCCCGACAAGCTGACGATCAAGATGCTCAACGACCGCGTGCTGGTGAGCACCGCCACCGGGGGCGAGGGCGAGCGCAAATCGTCGGGCGGCATCCTCATCCCCGCCACCGCCCAGATGTCCAAGCGCCTCGCCTGGGCGGAGGTCGTGGCGGTCGGCCCCAACGTGCGGGCCATGCAGGTCGGCGACCGGGTGCTGTTCAATCCCGAGGACCGCTACGAGGTCGAGGTCCGCGGCGAGGACTACATCATCCTGCGCGAGCGCGACGTGCACGCGGTGGCCGCCAGCCGCCTCGGCGAGGCCTCCACCGGCCTCTACCTCTAGCTCGCGTCACGCGGCGCGGCGTCCAGCGACCGGGCCAGCTCCAGCGCGGCGCGGGTGGGGTCGTGGTCCCACAGGGTGGGGTAGCCGTCGACCAGGCGCCAACCGGCGGCCACCAGGGCCCGGTGCCGGGCGGTGTGGACCACCGGCCCGTCGGGGTGGACCGCGGTCTCGACCGCCACCGCCGCCGCGCCCTCGCCTACGCACAGGTCCACGATCCAGCGCCCCACCGGATAGCCGGTGCGCACGGCCACGCCCACGTGGTGCAGCTCCTGGGCCAGCGCCTCGCCCCACTCGCTGGGACAGGGGCCGGTGCGCGGCGGGACCGGGGGGCGCTCGGAGTGCACCAGGTAGCGCTCGACCAGTCCCGACGGCGGCCCCTCGGGGGTGGAAAGCGTGGTCACCACCACGCACGAGCGCCGGGCCCGGGTGACCATCACGTTGAACAGGTTGGGGTCCTCCACGAAGCGGCGCCGTCCTGCGGGATCGCCGGCCGCGAGGCCCAGCACCAGCACGACGTGGTCGGCCTCGCCGCCCTGGAAGGCGTGCACCGTGCCCACCCGGAGACCCAGGCGCTCGACGTCCTCCAGCTCGAAGCGGGCCAGCACTGCGGCCTGGGCGGTGTCGGCCACCTCTCGGAACGGCGAGATGATGGCGATGTCCCGCAGCCCCTGGCCCGCCAGCCGGTCGACCGCGGCCAGGGCCGTCGCCACCTCGTCCGCCCCGGCCGCGGGCCGCACGACGTCGATGACGTCGGCCGCCTCGTTGCCCGGGTGGCGGGTGGCCACGAGCAGGTGGCCGTCGTAGAAGCGGCGGGCCGAGAACTCGATGAGGTGGGGCACCGAGCGGTGGTGCTCGTCGAGCCAGGTCACCGGGGCGGTGCCCGAGGCCAGGTCGAGCACGCTGGCCCGGCGCACGTCGAGCCGGGCCGCCCACGCCTTCAGTCCGTGCCGGCCCAGCGCGGCGCCGACCTCGTCGTCGGAGACGAACGACACGTGGCGGAGCTGGTGGGGATCGCCGACCACCACGGCCCGGCGGGCCCGCAGCAGCGCCCCGGCCGCGGCGGCCTGGTCGATCTGGCCGGCCTCGTCCAGCACCACCAGGTCGAACAGGCCCGGGCTGGCGGGCAGCAGGTCGTCGACATCGTGCAGGGTGCCGACCTGTCTCTTATACACATCTCCGAGCCCACGAGACGA
>JBKPRV010000556.1:0-5032 GCA_046734715.1 Actinomycetota bacterium
GCCCGGTCTACGCCGGCGCCCCGCCCGGCCAGCTGCCCGACGAGGCCGGCGACCCGCCGTGCGACCGCTACGGCTACGTCGACACCGTGGCCGTCTACGGCGGCTGGGCCTCGTTCGGCAGCGACGAGATGAAGGCGGTGTCCAACCAGTACGCGGCCATGCCCAGCATGCACATCGGCTGGTCGACGTGGTGCGCCCTGGTGCTGGCCCCGCTGGTGCGCCGGCGCTGGTTGAAGGCGCTGGTCATCGCCTACCCGATCTTCACCCTGTTCGACATCATGGTCACGGCCAACCACTACTGGATCGACGGGCTGGGTGGACTGGCCTGCCTCGGGATCGGCTACCTGCTGGCCCGGGCGCTGACGTCGTGGTACGAGGCCCGCCGGGGCCCGGTCGTGGTGGCCGAGCCGCAGCCCGCCGCGGCCGTCACGGGCTGACCATCGCCCCCCAACGCACCGGGCGGCCGTGGTAGCCGCCGTGGCCGAGGACCTCCTCCTCGCCACCGGGCCACCACGTCAGCCGCAGGTCGGCCAGCGGGCCCGCGGGCTCCATCCGCAGCCAGGCCACCGGCGCCGACGCGGAGGCCCGCTCGCCCGCCCGGCGCAGGGCGGCCCGCATGCGGTCGCGGGTCTCCTTCGACACGTACTGCCACACGATGGAGTGGACCACCACGGTGGCGACGCCCGGGGCGGGCTCGGTGAGGCGGTCCTCCAGCCACTCGCCCAGGTCGGCGGCGACCACGGGAGCGGGCAGCCGGTCCGCGATGGCCAGGGCGGCATCGAGCCGCTCGAAGCGCTCGGTCTGGTCGGGCCACAGGTAGGACCGCAGCGTGATGCGGCCGTCCTCCGTCGTGGGGTCGAGCGGGTTGCGATCGCACCCCTCCCGCACCGCCACCTCGGCCCCGGTCGCCAGGTCCGGCCGGTCGGCGGGGTCGCCCTCCCACCAGCCGGCGAAGCGCACGCCGCTGTCCGGGTCGCCGAAGGTGGTGACTCCGGTGTCGTACCAGAAGCGGTCCCAGCGCAGGTTGAGCCCGGCGCTGGCGCCGACCTCGAGCACCCGCAGCGGCAGCCCACTGCGCCGGGCCACCTCGGCGTAGCCGCCGACCAGCACGGCAGCCCGGCCCACCTCGTTGGTCTGCACGCCGTGCTCGATGCGCTCCTCGATCTCCGGGCGCAGCTCGGCCACCGTGGCCAGGAAGTCGGGCACCAGCGACGGCCCCGGCGTGCCGCCCACCGACGGGTAGTGGGCCGCCAGCGCCGGCGCCCGCCCCGCCAGCACCTGGCGATGGACCGACCCGAGGAAGCGCAGCTGCAGCGCGGTGTTCACGCTGTCCCCGGCGCGGGGCCCGAGGATGGCGGCGCAGACGCCCCCGGCCGCGAGGTCGTCGAGCACGCCGTCCAGCACCCGGGCGTACAGCGTCGACCCCATCGCCTCGCATTCGCGGGCCTGGTAGCGCAGCAGATCGTCGAGCGGGACAACCCCAGGGGGAGGCATCCCGTCCTTCTACCACCGTCCGCCGCCGCCGGCCCGATCCGACCTGGGCGGCCGGGAGTCGCGGGCGATAGCGTTGGTCGCCGCATGCTGCTCGACTCGATCGACCATCCCTCGGATCTTCACGACCTCACGGCTGACCAGCTGGAGACCCTGGCGGCCGAGATCCGCGACCACATCGTGGCCGCGGTGTCCGCCAACGGCGGCCACCTCGGCTCGAACCTCGGCGCGGTCGAGCTCACGCTGGCGGTGCACCGGGTGTTCGAGTCGCCGCGCGACGTGATCCTGTGGGACACCGGGCACCAGGCCTACGTCCACAAGATCCTCACCGGGCGGCGCGACGACTTCACGCACCTGCGCCAGGCCGGCGGCCTGTCCGGCTACCCCTGCCGGGCCGAGTCCGAGCACGACTGGATCGAGAACAGCCACGCCTCCACCGTCCTCAGCTACGCCTTCGGGCTGGCCGAGGCGTTCCGGGTCCAGGGGATCGACCGGCGCGTCGTGTCGATCATCGGCGACGGCTCGCTCACCGGCGGCATGGCGTTCGAGGGCCTCAACAACCTGGGCCACTCCGACACCCGGTCGATCATCATCCTGAACGACAACGGCCGCAGCTACGCGCCGACGGTGTCCAAGCTCAGCGACAGCCTGGGCCGGCTGCGCCTCCACCCCTCCTACCTGCGCAACCGGGCCCGCCTGGACCGCATCCTCCACGAGGTGCCGCTGGTGGGCGAGCACCTGGAGCGGGGCGTCGAGGGCGCGCTGGCCGCGCTGCGCGAGATGTTCGAGCCGCCCGCCTTCTTCGAGATGCTCGGCGTGCGCTACACGGGCCCGTTCGACGGCCACGACATCGCGGGCATGGAGTCCGCCCTGCGCAACGCGGGCGAGTACGACGGTCCCATCGTGGTTCACGTCCTCACCCAGAAGGGCCGGGGCTACGCTCCGGCCGAGACCGACCCGATCAAGCGCCTGCACGACCTCGGCGGGGTCAAGCCGGGCAGCTACACCGCAGCCTTCACCGAGGCGGTCATCAAGGAGGCCGAGCACCGGCCCGAGCTGGTGGCGATGACCGCGGCGATGCCCGACTCGACCGGCCTGCTGCCGTTCAAGGAGCGCTTCCCCGACCGGTTCTTCGACGTCGGCATCGCCGAGCAGCACGCCGTGACCTCGGCGGCCGGCATGGCCATGGGTGGCCTCCGCCCGGTCGTGGCCATCTACTCGACCTTCCTCAGCCGGGCGTTCGACCAGGTCAACCTGGACGTGGCGCTGCACGGCCAGCCGGTGGTGTTCTGCCTCGACCGGGCCGGCCTCACCGGCGACGACGGTCCCAGCGCCCACGGCGTGCTCGACCTGGTGCTGCTGTCCAAGGTGCCGGGCATGACCATCTTCGCGCCGTCCTCGTACCACGAGCTGGGCGTGATGCTGCACGACGCCCTGGAGCTGTGCACCGATGGCCCCGCGGTCATCCGCTTCCCCAAGACCATGCCGCCGGAGGACCCGTCGGGCGAAGAGGTGGGCTCCGGGCTCTCGGCCCGCAAGGTGCGGGCAGGCGGTGACGTGTGCCTGCTCGCCGTGGGCAAGATGCTGGCCGCCGCCCGCGAGGCGGCCGAGGCGCTGGCGGCCGAGGGCGTCGAGGCCAGCGTGTGGGACGTTCGGCTGGCCAAGCCGCTGGACGAGGAGATGCTGGCCGAGGCGGCCCGCTACCCCGCGGTGGTGACCGTGGAAGACGGCAACCGCGCGGGTGGGATCGGCGCCACCATCGCCGGCCGCCTCGGCGGGCTCGCCCCGTCGGGGACAGGGCCGCGGGTGGCGGTGCTGGGCGTGCCGGACCGGTTCATCCCGCACGGCAAGCCCGACGCCCTCCTGGCCTCGCTCGGGCTCGACGGCGCCGGGGTGGCCCGCGCCGCCCGCGATCTGCTCGCCTGAACGGCCGAGCGCAGACAGCCCTCGCCCGAGCCCAAGCGCCCGCGATCGGGCGGCCGACCACCAGCCAACCACCGCGGACTCCCAGCCGCGCGGCCGACGGTCCGTACGACCGGCCCCAGGATCCGCACGGAGCGAAGTGGCGCGCCCGGACAGTCGCGCTGATCGCCCGTCAGACGCGACAAGGCCCGGACCGGATCTCTCCGGCCCGGGCCTCTCCCCCTGGTCGCCCCCAGCGGATCAAGGGTCACCTTAGTCGAGCTAGGTGTCGCCTGTCACATGTTGTTATCGGCGAAATCGACGAAAAGGTAACGCAGACGCCGCTATCAGGCGTAGTACGGATTCTCACCCAGCGCGTGATCGGTGATGTCGACCACTTCCGACACCTCGGGGATCGCTTCCTTGATGGAACGGGCGATGCCCTCACGCAGCGTCATCGCGGACACCGCGCAGCCCTGGCAGCCGCCGCCCATGGTCACGAACACCTTGTCGTCCTCGACCCGGTCGAGCGCCGCGTAGCCGCCGTGCATGGCCAGCGCGGGGTTGATCTGGCCGTCGAGCAGCTGGCGGACCTTCTCATCGGTCGTGCCGGTCAGCTCGATGTGCATGCCCGACAGCGGGTCGGGCCGGTTGGGGTTGCGCAGGACCAGGCCCTGCTGCGCCCCCGACGAGGGCAGGTCGAGCGTGGCGCCGCGCAGCGAGTCGATGCTGTCGACGGGGATGATGACCGGCAGGTCGCCGGCCGCCTCGACGAGGTCGCCCGCGGCCTCGTCGGCCTCGGCCACCGGGTCGAACGTGAGGTCGTACGTGTACTCGACGCCCTGGACTCCGGTGACCTCGATGCGGAGGCCCAGCGTCTCGGGCTCGTCTTCCTGGGCCCGCAGCTCGAGGATCTTCTCCTGAGCCGGCGCGGTGACGATCAGCACCATGGGCTCAGGCTACCGCCGGACGGGTCGTACCGATCGGGTCAGCGCCCCGCGGCGCGGGCGGTGACTGCCGGAGCGCCATCGGTCGCCACTACCCTCACCGGCCATGACCTCGTTCGGCGGGCTCCTCCGGTTCATCTGGCGCAGCACCAAGCGCGCCGTCGTGTTGGTGGCGGGCGTGGCCCTGCTGGCGGTGGGGCTCATCATGATGGTGACGCCCGGCCCCGGCATCCTGTTCCTCATCGCCGGCCTGGCCGTGCTGGCCACCGAGTTCGCCTGGGCCGAGCACCTGCTCACCAAGGCCCGCAAGCAGGCGGAGAAGGCGGGCCAGGCCGCCAGTCAGAAGATCCCCGGGGTGAGCCAGGCCACCGGAGCGGTGAAATCGGGCTGGCGCAAGCTGCGCCGCCGGCCGGCGGGTGCCCCGACCGACGCGGCCGTGGTGCCTCAGCCCTCCGACCCGTCCTGAGGCCGGGGCGCGCCGGCGGTCTCGGCTTCCTCCGCCAGGGCGAGCCAGGTCTCCTCGGCCGCCGCCAGGTCGGCGGTCACCGTCGAAAGGCGCTCCCCGACTTCGGCCAGCGCCACATGGTCGCCACCGGCCGCGGCCAGCTCGGCCTCGAGCTCCGCCTGGCGGTCGGACAGCCGGTGCAGCTCCGCCTCGGCCTTGCGCATGAGGTGACGCAGGGTGCTGGGTG
>JBKPRV010000557.1:0-7169 GCA_046734715.1 Actinomycetota bacterium
GAGGGCCAGCAGCGGCTCCTCCCCCAGCCGCGCCTCGGTCACGGGCGCCAGCATCCCCGCCGCCACCCCGGAGGCGGCACCCGCCAGGCCCGCGTCCAGCACGGTCACCGAAGCCCCCCGCTGGGCCAGGCGCCAGGCCGACGACAGGCCGATCACCCCGCCCCCGACGACGAGCACGTCGGGGCTCACAGGTCCCCGCCCAGCGCGTCGACGGCCTTGGTCACCGCCAGCATGAGGTCGTGGGTGGCCGTGTGGGGGTCGGGCGAGTCCACCACCGCGCCGATGACGGCCACGCCGAACGCGCCGGTGGCCATGACCTCCTCGACCGTGGCCGCGGTGATCCCCGCGATGGCGAGCACGGGCACGTCCACCGCCTCCACCACCGCCCGCACGCCCGCCACCCCGATGGGGTCGGGCAGGCCGGTCTTGGAGGTGGTGGCGAAGGTGGGCCCGACGCCCAGGTAGCTGGCGCCCTCGGCCACCAGCCGCAGAGCCACTTCGGGGTCGCGGGCGGTCCCGCCCACCAGCGCTTCGGGGCCGACCACCTTGCGCACCGCGGGGATGGGCAGGTCGTCCGCGCCCACGTGCACGCCGTCGGCATCGATGGCCACGGCGAGGTCGGCGCGGTCGTTGACCAGGCAGGTGGCGCCGGCCGCCTGGCAGCGCTCGGCTATGGCGTGGGCCAGGCGGTAGCGGTCGCCGTCGGTCCCGGCCTTCAGCCGGATCTGCAGGGTGGGGGCGCCGGCCTCCAGCGCAGCCTCGGCCACGATGAGCGAGTCGACCAGCACGTGCAGCCGGCCGAGGCGGGCGTTGGCGACCGGCGCGGCGTTCACGACCGTCCCGGGGCGGCGGTCACGGGGTCGGCCAGGTACACCTCGCCGCCGGACGCCACGAACTCCTCCGACTTCCGGGCCATCCCCTCGGCCGCATAGGCCCGGACCTGCTCGGTGATGGCCATCGAGCAGAACTTCGGGCCGCACATCGAGCAGAAGTGGGCGGTCTTGGCCGGCTCGGCCGGGAGCGTCTCGTCGTGGTAAGCGCGGGCGGTGTCGGGATCGAGGGCCAGGTCGAACTGGTCCTGCCAGCGGAACTCGAAGCGGGCCTTGGACAGGGCGTCGTCCCAGGCCTGGGCCTGGGGGTGCCCCTTGGCCAGGTCCGAGGCGTGGGCCGCGATCTTGTAGGCGATCACGCCCGCCTTCACGTCGTCGCGGTCGGGCAGGCCCAGGTGCTCCTTCGGCGTCACGTAGCAGAGCATGGCCGTGCCGAACCACCCGATCATGGCCGCGCCGACGGCCGAGGTGATGTGGTCGTAGCCCGGGGCGATGTCGGTCACCAGCGGGCCGAGCGTGTAGAACGGCGCCTCGCCGCACAGCTGCTGCTGCAGCTCGACGTTCTCCTTGATCTTGTGCATGGGGACGTGCCCGGGGCCCTCGATCATGACCTGGACGTCGTGGTCCCACGCCACCCGGGTCAGCTCGCCCAGCGTCGCCAGCTCGGCCAGCTGGGCCTCGTCGTTGGCGTCGGCGATCGACCCCGGCCGCAGCCCGTCGCCCAGGCTGAAGGCCACATCGTAGGCGGCGAAGATCTCGCACAGCTCGGCGAAGTGGGTGTAGAGGAAGTTCTCCCGGTGGTGTGCCAGGCACCACGCGGCGAGGATCGACCCGCCGCGGCTGACGATCCCGGTCACCCGGTCGACGGTGAGCGGGATGTAGCGCAGCAGCACGCCGGCGTGGATCGTCATGTAGTCCACGCCCTGCTCGGCCTGCTCGATCACGGTGTCGCGGAACACCTCCCAGGTCAGGTCCTCGGGGCTGGAGTCGACCTTCTCCAGCGCCTGGTAGATGGGGACGGTGCCGATGGGCACCGCGCTGTTGCGGATGATCCACTCCCGGGTGGTGTGGATGTCCCGGCCGGTGGACAGGTCCATGACCGTGTCGGCGCCCCAGCGGGTGGCCCAGGTGAGCTTGTCCACCTCGTCGGCGGCCGAGGACGTGACCGCCGAGGTGCCGATGTTGGCGTTGATCTTGGTGAGGAAGCGAGCGCCGATGATCATCGGCTCGGTCTCGGGGTGGTTCACGTTGGCGGGGATGATGGCCCGGCCCCGGGCCACCTCGTCGCGGACGACCTCCGGGTCCAGCCCCTCGCGCAGGGCGATGAACTCCATCTCGGGCGTGATCTCGCCGCGGCGGGCGTAGTGGAGCTGGGTCACCCGGCGCCCGCGGCTCGCCCGCAGGCGGGGGCGGTCGGCGCTGTCGCCCGGGAACGGCTCGGCCGCCGACGCGCCCGCCCGGAACGAGGCCCGGCCGTCGTCGCGCAGGGTGGCGACCCGGCCGGAGTAGTGCTCGACGTCGGCGCGCTCGTGGATCCACGGCGCCCGCAGGGGCGGGAGGCCCACACGAGGGTCGCTGCCCGGCCCGCTGGTGTCGTAGAGCCGGAGCGGCTCGTTGGGCGGATCGAGGGTGACCTCGCAGAACGGCACGCGCACGTCCGAGCGGGTCCCCGCAACGTAGGTCTTGCGGCGGATGCCCATGCAGCATCACTCCCTTCGCCGGCATTACCCGGATCAGGTTCGGCGGTCGGCGCCTGGTGCGCCCTCTCAGCCCGGTCGCCCGAGCTCCCGCGGTCTGTTGTGCGCCCACGGTAGCGGGCTTCCCCGCGTGACGAAATCCACACCTACGCCGGGGCCGCGCTCGTCCACACTTGAGCCGTGGGCACCCCCTCCTTCGCGGACCAGATGGCGCGGCTGCAGGCCGACCCCGACCAGCCGGGCCGCTACCACGTCGACGTCGACGCCTGCTGGAACTGCCCGACCGTGCCCCAGGGCGGCACCATGGCGGCGCTGGCCACCGCGGCCATGGCTGCCGAGCTGGGCGACCCCGACCAGCGGTTGCGCACGCAGACCACGGTGTTCGCGACCGCGGTACCGGCGGGCGCGGTCACCATCGACGTCTCGGTGCTGCGGCGCGGGCGCTCAATGTCCCAGGTCACCGCCACCACCCGGGCGGCCGGGGCCGACGGGGTGGGCCACACCACGGTGGCGGTGTTCGGCCGGGCCCGAGGCGGCTTCGAGTTCACCGACCTGGCCATGCCCGACGTGGTGCTCCCGGCCGACGCCCCGTCGTTCCGCGACCCTCCGCCGCCGGAGGTCGAGTTCCAGGAGGACGGGCCGTTCCCGTTCTGGGAGCAGGTCGAGGGCCGCCCGGTGATCGGCCGCCCGCCGTGGGAGCCGTACGTCCCCACCTCGTCGGAGTGCGCGTTCTGGTACGCCTTCGACGACCCGCCCCTGCTCGACGGCGGGACGCTCGACCCGCTGGCCGTCGTCGCCCTGTCGGACCTCATGCCGTCGTCGGTCGGCCAGCGCATGGGCCCGCTCGGCCGCGAGTGGTACCCGCCTAGCACCGACCTGACGGTGCACATGTTCGGCACGGCCCGGTCACGCTGGCTGCTGGCCCACCTGCGCGCCCGCCAGGCGGGCGAGGGCTATGCCTCGGTGGAGGCCGCGCTGTGGGACGAGGGCGGCACGCTGGTGGCCCACGCCTCGCAGGTCATGTTCCTGGTGTTCCCGAACGGCGCCCCCGAGGGCGACGAGCGCATCCCGCCGGACCTGCGCTAGCTGGCCGTCCAGCAGTCGGCGAGACTGGCGGCTCCATGCCGGACCTGACGCTGGGGAGCCTGAACCTGCACATGGGCCGCGGCCCGGGGGGCCACGCGGCCCCGTTCTACGACGTCGTGACCGCGTGCAAGGAGGTCGACACCGACGTCCTGGTGCTCCAGGAGGCGTGGGTCCCCGACACGGACGAGGGCGACGCCGTGACGGTCGCCTCCGCCCTGGGCTACACGATCGCCGGAACCTTCGCCGTGGCCCGCGCCTCGTGCCACGACCAGGTCCGCCTGGTGGCCCGGTCCGGCCCGGCGGGCGACGGCGCCTGGGTGGTGGCGGTCCTGTCCCGCCTCCCGGTCGTCTCCTCCTCGGTCGTCCCCTTGCACCCCCAGCTCCCCCGCGACCCCGGCCGCCGCGCCCTCGTGCTCGCCTCGCTCGACGCCGGCGGCCCGGTCCCGTTCACGGTCGCCGGCACCCACATGCCCCTGCTCAAGGACCCGGTCTGGCGCCTCCGGCCCTCCCTCCGCGCCTCACTCCCTCCGGTCACCGCCCCCGCCGCCTTCGCGGGCGACATGAACATGTGGGGCTGGCTCACCGACCGCCTGGCCGGCCCCGCCTGGCGCCGAGCCGTCCGCGGCCGCACCTACCCGTCCCTCCGCCCCCACAGCCAGACCGACCACATCCTGGTCACCCCGCCGGTCACCGTCGTCTCCTCCGAAGTCCTCCCCCAGACCCTCTCGGACCACCGCCCCATCCGCGCCCACCTCCGGTTCTGAGTCGTCACGGACTAGTCCGCTGAGGCGAGCAGGGCGACGACTTCGTCGGCGCAGGGCCAGGAGAGGGTGACGCCGGCGCCGCCGTGGCCGTAGTTGTGGATGATGGTTTGGGGGCCGCGGTGTTCGGGTTCCAGGCGGACTGCGGGGCGGGTGGGGCGGAGGCCGACCTTGTGGGCGCGGATGGGGGCGCCGGCGAGGGCGGGTACCAGGATCGAGGCGCGGGCGAGGATGGCTTCGGCGGTGCGGGGGTTGGGGGTGAGGTCCCACTCGTCTTCGTCGGCGGTGCCGCCGACGATCACGTCGTCCTGGCGGGGGACGACGTACGTGAGGACGTGGTCGTCCAGGTCGTCGCTGATCCACTCGTCCACGCCCACCTGGTCGACCACCACCACCTGGCCGCGGACCGGGGTCACCGTGGGGTCGGGGACCAGGTCGCGGGCGCCCAGGCCGGCGCAGTCGACCACCACGGGACCGAGGTCGGCCAGGTCGGTGACCGTGACCGGGGTGTCGGCCAGCGACGCGCCTGCGGCCGCGGCGCACGAGGCAAGCCAGGGGAGGTAGCGGGGCATGTCGATGACCGGGGCCGGGAAGCGCCAGCCGGCGCCGTAGCCGGGGGCGGCGTCGTGGACGAGGGTCAGGTCGGGGACCGCCTCCGCCCACCACGGGTCGGGCGCGGGCGTGCGGAGGAGCTCGATGCCCCAGCGGAGCTGGACACCCGACTCGGGCGAGCGGCCGGCGACGCGGGCGAACTGGAGGTACGACTGGCTGGACCAGGCCAGGACGCGGTCGTAGGGCAGCACCCGGTAGGGGAACCACAGGGCGGCGGCCACCGCGGAGGTCGTGGACAGCGGCGGCTCGCGGGCGACGACACTGACGTCGTGGCCGGCTTCGGCCAGGCGGAGCGCGGTGGTCAGACCGATCACCCCGGCGCCCACGACCGTGACGGGAGCGGGCATCAGTACGGGGGTCGCAGTCCCGGGAACATCGGGAAGTGCCGCGGGTTGCGGGTCCACAGCTCGCCGCCCACGTGCTGGGCGGTGGCGCCGATGAGGATGTCGGGCAAGCCGAGGCCCGGGTACGAGGCCCGGTACTCGCGGGCCAGGTTCCCTCCGAGCTCCGCGATGTCCTCGCTCACCGCCACCCAGTCCAGGCTGTCGATCAGGGCCCGCGTCACCCGACGGTCATGGGTGCGCATGCCGGCCAGCAGCTCAGCCCGGCTGATCACGGAGGAGTAGAGCTGAGCGCCGTCCGCCTGGGCGCGGTCGAGCGCCAGCACGGCGCCCGGGTGGTTCCGCAGGTTGTCGACAAGGATCGACGTGTCGACGACGATCAGTCCCATCCGAGGTCATGCAGGCGGTCGTTGATCGACTGGTTTCGGATGCGCTCGACGTACTCGGCGCCGTCGCCGATGTCGTCCCGGTCGGCCCACGCCCCCCGGCTGGCCTGCAGCGCGGCCCACATGCGCTCCTGGGACGGGCGGTACTTGTCGTCGATCGCCTCGCGGACCAGCTCGCCGATGGAACGTCCGCTCGACTGGGACTCGCGCTTGAGCCGCCGGTACTGGTGCTCCTCGAGCAGGACCTGCGTGCGGTGCATGATGTAAGGCTACGTCACCGCCAGGAGGACGGGACCGGGGGCGATGGGGTACACCCGCGGTATGGCGACCGCCGCGACCAGGACTCCCGCCGGCTCCCCGACCGCACCGGGATCAGGCGGCCCAGGGCCGAGAGGGCGGGGCCGGCCGCCGGAGCCGGCCAACACCGCCCTGCGGCGCGCCCGGCTGAGGCGGATGCGGCAACGGGCGACCGGGTTGCTGGTGCTGGCCAGCGCGGCGTTCGTGGCGCTGCAGCTGTGGGGGCCGAAGGGGACGTGGGCCGGGTACGCCATCGCGGGGGTCGAGGCGGCCATGGTCGGTGGGCTGGCGGACTGGTTCGCCGTGACCGCCCTGTTCCGCCACCCGGCGGGCGTCCCGATCCCGCACACCGCGGTCATCCCCGAGCGCAAGGACCAGTTCGGCGAGACGCTCGGCGACTTCGTCCAGACCAGCTTCCTGACCCCCGACATCATCGCGGAGCGGGTCCGCACCGCCCGGGTCGTGCCCCGGCTGGCCGGGTGGCTGGCGGACGAGGGCAACGCGAAGCGCCTGGCCCGCCACCTGGCCGAAGCCGCCGTCACCGCCGCCGACCTCCTGCGCGACGAGGAGGTCCACCGGGCGCTGGAGGACGTGGCCCGGCGCCGCATCGAGACCACGCCGCTGGCGCCGCTCGCGGGCCGGGCGCTCGGGGTCATGACCGAGGACGGCCGCCACCACGAGCTGCTCGACGTGCTGCTGCGGGGCCTCGACCGCTTCCTCACCGACAACCGGGAGAGCCTGCGCCGCCGCTTCGGGGACGAGTCGCCGTGGTGGCTGCCCGAGGCCGCTGACGACCGCATCTTCGAGCGCCTGCTCGAGGGGGCACGTGCCGTGCTACGTGAGATCATCCGCAACCCCGACCACGAGCTGCGCCGAGACTTCGACGCCAAGGTGCGCCAGCTGGTCGAGGACCTGCAGTCCGACCCCGAGCTGCGGGCCCGGGGCGAGGACCTGAAGCACGACCTGCTGGACCAGCCCGAGCTGCGGGCCTGGGTGGCCGGGGTGTGGACCGACCTCAAGGCCGGGCTGCGGGCCCAGGCCGACGACCCCGACTCCGAGCTACGGCGCCGCCTGGCCGCCACGCTCATGGCGCTCGGCAAGCGGCTGCGTGACGACCCCGCCTTGGCCGGGCGGGTCGAAGACGCGGTCGAGACCGGCG
>JBKPRV010000558.1:0-8751 GCA_046734715.1 Actinomycetota bacterium
GGCGGGGACCCGTCGTCCGAGCCTGTCCCCGACTCCGGCCCGCCGGGCGGCACCCCGCGGCCGGGGGATCCCAACCCGGGTGACCCCGGCCCGGGCGATCCCGGCACCGGCAACCCGGTGCCGGAGAGCGGGATCGACTTCACGGTCGACCAGGCCGCGGCCGACGTCGACGAGGAGGTTCGCTTCACCGCGACGGCCACCGACCCGGACGACCGGCTGAGCGACGTGACCTGGCAGTTCTCCCTCGACGACGCGCCGGCCGGCGAGGCCACCGGCAACCCGGCAGACCACGCCTTCGCCGAGCCCGGCCGGTACGAGGTCACCGCCCAGGGCACGCTGCGCTCGGGCTCGGACCCGGCCCGGACCGCCTCCATGGTCCACAGCTTCCGAGTCCTGGAGCCCACCGAGGACCTAATAGCCGACTTCGCCGGTCCGGCCACCGCCGAGACCGGCCAGCCGGTCACCTTCACCAACCTTTCGACCGGCGCCACGCGCTACTCCTGGACGTTCGAGGACGCCCGTACCCCCAACACCTCGGCCCAGCGCACGCCGCCGGCCCAGACGTGGGACCGCGCCGGCACCTACACGGTCACCCTGGAGGTGCAGCGCGGCACCCAACGCCGGCAGCACAGCCTGGACATCAGGGTCTCGGACCCGCTGCCGGACCTGCCCGTCGTCGGCCCCATCACGGCCAGCCCGGCAGGGCCGTACGACACGACCATGGACATCACGTTCTCGGCCGACCTCACGGCCAACCCCATGGACGACTGCTTCTTCACCATCGACGGCGCCACCGTCGGGTGCTCGACCGCCGCCATCGGTGGGGGCAGCACCCGCCTGTCGGCACGCCACCGCTTCACCAGCGGGGGGAGCAAGACCATCAGCCTGACCGTGACCAACCGGCGCGGCTCCTCCCGGCCCACGCCGCTGGTCATCCGCGTCGACCAGCTGACGCCACCGACCGCGGCGGTGCAGGTGACCTCGGGCGCCGATCTGGTGGATGGCGTCTGGGAGACGACCGACCAGCAGCAGGTCACGTTCGACGGGGGCAGCAGCCGGGGGGACTTCGACCGCTACCTGTGGCGCGACGAGTCGACCGGCGCCACCTCCACCGGGCACGTCTGGACCGTCATCCTCGCGGGCGGCCAGCACCTGATCACGCTCACCGTGGTGTCCGACCGGCAGGGCGGTCTCCAGAGCTCGGCGTCGGTGTCGGTGAACGTCCTCATCGTCGAGCAGGCGCCCGTCGAGGTGCGGGCCATCATCGGCGACGCGTTGGGCGAGGGCTTGGCGGCCGAGGCGTGGCATCCGTTCGACCCCATCGCGAGGATCCAGCTCTTCGGCCGGTTCGTGGGGGTGTGCATCGACCAGAACGGGGTGGAGACGCCGTACGACGTCGACCGGCGGGGATCCACCCCCCTGGTCGAAGCCCCACCGGACCAGATCGTCACTGCCCCGGACGGCACGGCCAGCTTCTTCACCGGCTATCCCTTCTGCCCTCTCGACCAGCAGCTCGGCCCGGTCAGCTACGTGGAGTTCTGGGCGGTCGCCTACACGGAGTTCGGCGACCGGGGCGAGAGCGAGCACATCATCAAGCCGTGAAGCGGTAGCCCATGCCCGGCTCGGTCACCAGGTAGCGCGGCTGGGTCGGGTTGGGCTCCAGCTTGCGGCGCAGGTTGGCCATGTGGACCCGGAGGTAGTTGCTCTCCTCGCCGTAGGCCGGGCCCCACACCTCCCGCAGCAGGTGCCGGTGGGTGACCAGCCGCCCGGCGTTGCGGACGAGCACCTCCAGCACGCCCCACTCGGTGGGCGTGAGCCGGATGGCTTCACCGTCCCGACCGGTGACCCGGCGGGCGGCCAGGTCGATGCTGAAGTCCTCGGTCGCGATCACCGGGGCCTCGGCCGCGGGCGCGGACCGGCGCAGGGCCGCCCCCAGGCGGGCCAGCAGCTCGGCCATGCCGAACGGCTTGGAGACGTAGTCGTCGGCGCCCGCGTCGAGGGCGATCACCTTGTCCTCTTCGCTGCCGCGGGCGGACAGGATGATGATCGGCACGCTGGTCCAGCCCCGCAGGCCCCGCACCACTTCGATGCCGTCGATGCCCGGCAGGCCCAGGTCGAGGATGACCACGTCGGGGTGATATAGGGCCGCCAGCTGCAGCGCCTGCTCGCCGGTGGAGGCCAGCAGCACGTCGTAGTCCCGCACCTTGAGGTTGGCCGAGAGCGCCCGCTGGATCGGCGCCTCGTCGTCGACCACGAGCACTGCGGTCACGGCGTCATCACCTCCTCGGGCGCGGTCTCGTCGACCTCGCCGTGCTGGCGGAGGGTCACGACCATGGTCGTGCCGCCCCCGGGCGTGTCCTCGATCGACAGCTCGCCCCCCATGGCCTCGGTGAAGCCGCGGGCGATGGCCAGCCCGAGGCCCACGCCGGTGCCGTGGTCGACGCGGCGCTGGAAGGGTCGGAACACGTCCTCCCTGGCCTTGGGATCGATGCCCGGGCCGCGGTCGACCACCCGCACCAGCACCTGGCCGGCCACCGCGCCCGCGTGGACCTGCGGCGGCTCGGTGCCGGGGGAGTGGGTGAGGGCGTTGTCCACCAGGTTCGCGACCACCCGGGCCAGGAGCTGCGGGTCGGCGTCGACGGTCGGGAGCTCCTCGGGCACGTCGATCACGACCGCCTTGGCCCGGGGGCCGAGGTCGGCCAGGGTGCCCGGCAGCACATCTTCCAGGCTGACCTCGCGCACCATCGGAGTGATCACGCCCGCCTGCAAGCGGCTCATGTCGAGCAGCGACTCGACCAGGCCCGTGAGCCGGTCGGTCTCGTCCTCGATGGTGGCGTAGAACTCGGCCCGCTGGTCGCGGCCCCACTCCACGTCGGTCTGGCGCAGGCCGGTGATGGTGGCCTTGATCGACGCCAGGGGCGTGCGCAGGTCGTGCGATACCGCCTGCAGCAACCCGGCCCGCAGGTCGTTGGCCTGGGCCAGCTCCGCAGCCCGCGCCGCCTCTCCCTGGAGCCGCCGGGCTTCCAGCACGAAGGCGGCCTGGGCGGTCAGGGCGTGCAGCAGGCGGTCGTCCTCGGGCTCGAGGTGGGTCCCGTGCGCCACCAGCATCCGGCCCGGTCCGAGCGGCTCGGCGACGTCAGCGTCCTCGGGGCCGGCGGGGACCGGTTCACCGGCGTGCGCCTCGACGGTCCAGTGGCCGTCCTGCAGCTGGAGCACCGCCACCCCAGGGGCGCCGAAGGTGGTCCGCACCTGCTCGACCAGGCGGGGCAGCACGTCCTCCCGGGTCAGCGAGCCGGCCATGCGGGCCATGGCCTCGGCCTCGACCCGCACCCGGGTCAGCTCCTCCTTGCGCCGGGTGGCGATGTCGACCAGGTAGCTGACCAGCGAGGCGGCCAGCACGAACACCACCAGCGCCAGCAGGTTCTCCCCTTCGCCCACGGTGAAGCGGTACAGGGGCGGTGTGAAGTACCAGTTGGCGAGCAGGAAGGCGACGACCGCGGCCACCAGTGCCGGAAGCGCGCCCCCCACCGCGCCGATGCCGAGCACGGCGATGAGGTAGATCAGCAGAACGCTGGGCAGGCTCACCGAGTCCCGCAGCCACGCCAGCACCACCGTCATGAGCGGCAGGCCCCCCGCGGCCAGCACGAACGCGGTCAGCCGTCGCCGGGGCGGCAGGGGGGCCAGCAAGGACCGCGAGGGGAGGTGGGGCAGCGCCAGCCCGCGCCCGTCGGGATCGGCCTCCTGCGAGATCACGTGCACGTCGATCGGCCCCGACAGCCGGATGACCCGGTTGATGATCGAGCCCTGGGTGAGCTCCTGCCAGCGGCTGCGCGAGGTGGCGCCCAGCACGATCTGGGTCGCGTTCTCGCGGCGGGCGAAGGCCACCAGCGCGGCGGCGATGTCGGTGCCGGTGATGGCCCGGTAGCTGCCGCCGACCTCGCCCAGCAGCTCCCGGCCCCGGTCGAGATGGGTGTTCGCAGGACCGGACAGCCCGTCGTCGCGCTGGACATGCACCCCCAGCAGCTCGCCGTGGGCCCGCTGGGCGATCCGGGCGGCGCGCCGGATGAGGTGGTCGCGCCCGGGGGCCCCGGTGAGGGCCACGATGACCCGCTCGCGGGTCTCCCACGGCTTGGAGATGCCGTGGCGGGCGCGGTAGTCCTCCAGCGCGTCGTCGACCTTGTCGGCCAGCCACAGCAGGGCCAGCTCCCGCAGGGCGGTGAGGTTGCCCTCCCGGAAGTAGTTGGCCAGGGCGGCGTCGATCTTCTCGGGGCCGTAGATGTTGCCGTGCGCCATGCGGCGCCGCAGTGCCTCGGGGGTCTGGTCGACCAGCTCGACCTGCTGGGCCGCGCGCACGACCGCGTCGGGGATGGTCTCCCGCTGGGTGACCCCGGTGATCTGGGTGACCACGTCGTTGAGCGACTCGAGGTGCTGGATGTTGACGGTGGTGATGACGTCGATGCCCGCGTCGAGCAGCTCCTCGACGTCCTGCCAGCGCTTGGGGTTGCGGGAGCCGGGCACGTTGGTGTGGGCCAGCTCGTCCACGAGGGCGCGCTCGGGCCGGCGGGCCAGGACGGCGTCGACGTCCATCTCCTCGAACACCGTGCCGCGGTACGCGATGCGGCGCCGGGGGATGACCTCCAGCCCGGCGATCAGCTCGGCGGTCTTGGGGCGCCCGTGCGTCTCCACGAAGCCGACGACCACGTCCGCGCCCCGCTCCCGGGCGCGCTGGGCCTCGCTCAGCATCGCGTAGGTCTTGCCGACGCCGGGGGCGGCGCCGAGGTAGACGCGCAGGGTGCCGCGGGGGATCACGTCCCTGCGCTCCGGTCGAGATCGAGGTTGAGCTCCAGCACGTTCACTCCCTTCTCACCCAGGAAGCCGAGGTCGCGGCCGCTGGTATGGCGCTCCACCAGCCGGAGGACGTCGTCGACGTCGAGGCCGCGAGCCTCGGCTACCCGGGGGGCCTGGAGGCGGGCGTTGGCCACCGAGATGTGGGGATCGAGCCCGGAGCCCGACGCGGTCACCGCGTCGACCGGCACCCGGGTGTCGGGGTCGAGGCCGTTGTCCTCCCGGTAGGCGTCGACCCGCTCGGCGACGGTGTCGAGCAGTTCGGGGTTGGTGGGCCCCAGGTTCGAGGCGCCCGACGCCACCTGGCTGAGGTCCGTGGCGTCGGCGCCCTCGGCCCCGGCCGCCGCCGCCCCCGCGGCGGAGGGCCGGGTGTGGAAGTAGTCCTCCCCGGTGAAGCTCTGGCCGATGAGCGACGAGCCGACCACCTCGCCGTCCCGGCGCACCAGCGAGCCGTCGGCCTCGTGGCGGAAGGCCAGCTGGGCGATGCCGGTCACGGCGAGCGGGTAGGCGAGGCCGCACAGCAGCGTGAGCACGAGCAGGGCCCGCAGGCCGGCGAGCAGTTGAGCACGCATTCAGCTCACCCCCATGGCCGTGATGACGCTGTCGATGGCCTTGATGCCGACGAACGGGGCGACGATGCCGCCGAGCCCGTAGATCAGGAGGTTGCGGCGCAGCACCGCCGCGGCCCCGGCGGCCACGAACTTCACGCCCCGCAGCGCCAGGGGGATCAGGCCCACGATGATCAGGGCGTTGAAGATGACGGCCGACAGGATGGCCGAGCGGGGGCTCTCCAGCTGCATGACGTTGATGCGGTCGAGTGGGGGGAACACCCCCACGAACATGGCCGGGATGATGGCGAAGTACTTGGCCACGTCGTTGGCGATGGAGAAGGTGGTGAGCGAGCCGCGGGTGATGAGCAGCTGCTTGCCGATCTCGACGATCTCGATGAGCTTCGTCGGGTTGGAGTCGAGGTCGACCATGTTCCCGGCTTCCTTGGCGGCCTGGGTGCCGGTGTTCATGGCCACCCCCACGTCCGCCTGGGCCAGGGCCGGGGCATCGTTGGTGCCGTCGCCGGTCATGGCCACCAGCCGGCCACCCTCCTGCTCCCGCTTGATGAGCAGCATCTTGTCCTCGGGCGTGGCCTCGGCCAGGAAGTCGTCCACGCCCGCCTCGGTGGCGATGGCCCGGGCGGTGAGCGGGTTGTCGCCGGTGATCATCACCGTGCGGATCCCCATGCGGCGCAGCTCGTCGAAGCGCTCGGCCATGCCCTGCTTGACCACGTCCTTGAGGTGGATCACGCCGAGCACCCGGGGACCGACGGCCACCGCCAGCGGCGTGCCGCCCCCCATGGCCACGCCTTCGACCACGGTCGTCAGCTCGTCCGGGACCTGACCGCCCTGCTCCTCGACCCAGCGCCGGATGGAGTCGGCCGCGCCCTTGCGCACGGCCCGGCCCTCGAGGTCGACGCCGCTCATGCGGGTCTGGGCCGTGAACGGGACCAGGACGGCGCCGTGCAGCGTGCGCTCGCGCAGGCCGTAGCGCTCCTTGGCCAGCACCACGATGGACCGGCCTTCGGGCGTCTCGTCGGCCAGGCTGGCCAGTTGCGCCGCCTCGGCCAGCTCCTGCTCGTCCACGCCGGCCAGGGGTAGGAGCTCGGCGGCCTGGCGGTTGCCCAGCGTGATCGTGCCCGTCTTGTCCAGCAGCAGGGTGGCGCAGTCGCCGGCGGCTTCGACCGCCCGACCGGACATCGCCAGCACGTTGCGCTGCACCAGCCGGTCCATCCCCGCGATGCCGATGGCCGACAGCAGGGCGCCGATGGTGGTGGGGATCAGGCACACCAGGAGGGCGACGAGGATGACGATGTCCTGCTCGGCCCCCGAGTAGATGGCGAACGGCTGCAGTGTCACGGTGGCCAGCAGGAAGATGAGCGTGAGCCCGGCGAGCAGGATGTTCAGCGCGATCTCGTTGGGGGTCTTCTGCCGGCTGGCCCCTTCGACGAGAGAGATCATCCGGTCCAGGAACGTCTCGCCGGCCCGGGCGGTGATACGCACGACGATCTCGTCCGACAGCACCCGGGTGCCGCCGGTGACGGCCGACCGGTCGCCGCCGGACTCGCGGATGACCGGGGCCGACTCGCCCGTGATGGCCGACTCGTCCACCGAGGCGATGCCCTCGATGACCTCGCCGTCGGACGGGATCATCTCGCCCGCGGTGACCACGCACTCGTCGCCCACGTCGAGGTGCGACGACGCGATCTCCTCGACGGTCCCGTCGGGGCGGCGGCGGTGGGCCATGGTCTCGCTGCGGGCCTGGCGCAGGGTGGCGGCCTGGGCCTTGCCGCGGCCCTCCGCCATGGCCTCGGCGAAGTTGGCGAACAGCACCGTGAACCAGAGCCAGGCGGCCACCAGCCCGGCGAACAGCGTGCGGTCGCGCAGCCACAGGATGGTGACCAGCACGCTGCCGACCTCCACGGTGAACATCACCGGGTTGCGGACCATGTTCCGGGGGTCGAGCTTGACGACGCTGTCGAGCGCGGCCGGGCGGATGATCGCCGGGTCGAACAACGAGCGACGGGTCGCGGCCGACATCTCGCTCCTCTACAGGCCGAGCTGCTCGACCACCGGGCCGAGCGCGAGGACGGGGAAGTAGGTGAGCCCCACGACGATGATCACGACGCCGGTGAGCAGCCCGGCGAACAGCGGCGTGTCGGTGGGGAAGGTCCCGGCGGAGGCCGGCACCGTCTGCTTGCGGGCGAGGCTCCCCGCCACCGCCAGCAGCGGGACGATCAGCAGGAAGCGGCCGGCGAGCATCGAGAGGCCGAGCGTGGTGTTGTACCAGTCGGTGTTCCCGGTGAGGCCGCCGAAGGCCGAGCCGTTGTTGTTGGACGCTGACGTGAAGGCGTAGACCACCTCGGTCAGCCCGTGCGGGCCGGGGTTGAGGATCGACGACTTGGCCGTGTCCATCAGCACCGACGCCCCCGTGAAGCCCAGCACCAGCACCGGCACGGCCAGGATGTAGAGGACGATGAGCTTCATCTCCGGGGCCTGGATCTTCTTGCCCAGGTACTCCGGGGTGCGTCCCACCATCAGCCCGGCGATGAACACCGACAGGATGGCGAACACCAGCATCCCGTAGAGGCCGGCGCCCACGCCGCCAGGGCTGACCTCGCTCAGCATGATGTTGACCAGCGGGGCGGCTCCGCCGCCGGGGGTCATGCTGTCGTGGAAGCAGTTGACCGACCCGGTCGAGGTCCCGGTGGTGGTGGCGGCGTAGACCCCGCAGCCGGCCGAGCCGAACCGCACCTCCTTGCCTTCCGTGTTGCCGCCGGACTGGGTGGCGGTGACCTGCTGCGTGACCCCGGCCTGGTCCAGCTGCGGGTTGCCGCCGGTCTCGAAGGCCATGGCGATGAGCGCGCTGGCCAGCCACAGGCCGAACATGGCGGTGAACACGGCCCAGCCCTGCTTCTGGTTCTTGGCGAAGCGCCCGAATGTGTACGTGAGGGCGAACGGGATCACCAGGATGGCGAACAGGTGCAGGAGGTTCGTCAGCCCGTTCGGGTTCTCGAAGGGGTGGGCGGCGTTGGCGTTGAGCGGCCCGCCGCCGTTGGTCCCGAGCAGCTTGATGGACTCCTGGCTGGCGAAGGGGCCGCCGGCGATGGCCTGGGCCGCGCCCTCCAACGTGCGCCCGACGGTGAAGCCCTGGAAGTTCTGGATCACTCCCTGGCTCACCAACACGAGCGCGAACACGAAGGCGAGCGGCACCAGGATGCGGGTCACCGACCGGGTCAGGTCCACCCAGAAGTTGCCCAGCGTCTCGGACCGCCGGCGGACCAGCCCGCGGACGAAGGCGATGGCCACCGCCATCCCCACTGCCGCCGAGAGGAAGTTCTGGACCGTCAGGCCCACC
>JBKPRV010000559.1:0-16145 GCA_046734715.1 Actinomycetota bacterium
GGTGCTCGGAGGGGCGGCCGCGGCCGAGGGCCGGACCACCGGGCCCACGCCGCGCATCGGGGGGCCTGCTCCCGCCGGAGCACGGGTGCCGGGCGCCGGTGACGACGACGGGCACGCCGGAGACGGCGAGCCGGGCCGGCACTTCTCCGCGACCGGCGCCCGCCGGCTGCTGGCCGGGGGGTGGCAGTGGAAGCGGCCGTCGTGGCAAGCGATCGGGATCGCCGTGCCCATCGCCCTCGTCGTCCTGCTGTTGGTGAGCTGGGCGGTCGACAGCGCGGCGCTGTCCGGCCAGGTCATGCGCAACGTCGAGGTGGCCGGCCGTCCCGTGGGCGGGCTCGGCGAGGCCTCCTTGCCCGAGGTCGTGACCGACATCGGCGACGACCTTGCCGCCCGGAAGGTGCGCATCACCGCCGCAGACAAGGTGTACGAGACCACCGCGGGCGACCTGGGCCTGTCGATCGACGAGGAGGCCACCGCCAAGGCCGCGCTGGACGCGGGGCGCAGCGACTCGCTGTTCATCCAGCCCTTCACCTGGCTGGGCTCGTTCTTCAGTCCCCGCCAGGTGGACGTGCACTACGCCGTGATGCAGTCCCAGCTGCAGGCCAAGATGTTCGAGCTCCAGGGCCCCGACCTCACCGCCGCGCACCCGCCCACCATCCAGCTCACCGACGCCGGGTTCGTCCTCGTCCCCGGGGTGCCCGGACAGGGCGTCGACACCGAGGACGTGGCCGAGCAGCTCCCACGCCAGGCGGCCGAGACGGCCCACGGCACCATCGAGATCAAGACCGAGATGGTGCCGGTGCTGCCGCCCTATTCCGACGAGGACGCGCAGGCCCTGGCCGACCGGGCCAACCAGATGACGGCCAACGGCCTCGCCCTCACCGCGGGGGAGACCACGGTGCAGGTCGACGCGCCGACGCTCCGGACCTGGATCGGTCCCACCACCGCCAACGGGGGGTTCGACCTGGCCATCAACGCCGACGCGGTCAACGCCGCGGTGCCCGGGCTGTTCTCCGGCTTGTCGGCCGAGCCGGTGAACGCCCGGTTCGACCTCCAGAACGGCACGCCCGTGGTCATCCCCTCCCGCCAGGGCGTGTCCTGTTGCGGCGCCAACAGCGCCGACATCGTGTGGCAGGCGCTGGTCAACGGCCAGTCGCCCGCCGCGCTCGAGGTCCAGGTCACGGACCCGCAGCTGACCACCGAGCAGGCCCAGGGCCTCGGCATCACCCAGCCGGTCGGCGGCAACAACGCGTGGCGGGATGGCGCTCCCACCACCGCCGGGCCCGGCTTCACCACGTACCACGCCGCGGGCGAGCCACGGGTCACCAACATCCACCGCATCGCCGACATCGTGCGCGGGGCGGTGATCCAGCCGGGCGACACCTTCTCCGTCAACGAGTACGTCGGGCCGCGCACCACGGCCAAGGGCTTCGTGGAGGCCGGGGCCATCCGGGACGGCCTGCACGTCCCCGAGGTGGGCGGAGGCGTGTCCCAGTTCGCCACCACCACCTTCAACGCCGCCTACTTCGCGGGGCTCGACATCCTCAGCTACCAGGCCCACACCGAGTCGTTCTCGCGCTACCCGCCCGGGCGCGAAGCGACCATGGGCTACCCCAGCCCCGACCTCAAGATCCGCAACAACACGCCCTACGGGATCATGATCTGGACGTCGTACACGGGCACCAGCCTGACGGTGACGCTCTACTCGACACCGTGGGCGACCGGCGAGCAGACCGGCATCTCCGAGACGATGGACGGCGCCTGCCGTGTCGTGACCACCACCCGCACCCGCACCTTCCCCGACGGCCACACCGCGAACGACACGTTCCGGGCCCGCTACCGGCCGGGCGAGGGCCTGACCTGTTGAGCCGGGCCGACGCGGTCGTCGTCGGCGCCGGCCCCGCCGGAGCCGCGGCGGCCATCACGCTGGCCCGCGCCGGGCGCGACGTCGTGATGGTGGACAAGGCCCGCTTCCCGCGGGACAAGATCTGCGGCGACGGCCTGACCACCGGGGCGCTGCGACTGCTGGAGGGCCTCGGCCTCGACCCGGGGTCCGTGCCGTCATGGCAACCGGTGGGCGACGTCGTGGTGCGCGGCCCGGCCGGGCACCAGGTCCGCTTCCCGCTCCCCCGCGGCCGGGGCACCTACGCGGCGGTCGCCCGCCGGACCGAGCTCGACACCGCCCTGGTGGATCGGGCCCGCGCCGAGGGGGTCACGGTCCTGGAGGGCCACGGGTGCACCGCCGCCGCGGAGCACGCCGACCGGGTGGTGGTGGGCGTCCACGGGCCCGACGGCCCGGGCGAGATCGAGGCGCCGTACGCGGTGGCGGCCGACGGCATGTGGTCGCCGGTGCGCAAGCACTTGGGCCTCGCCACCCCCGGCTACCGGGGTGAGTGGCACGCCTTCCGCCAGTACTTCACGGCCGTGGGACCCCAGGCGGCCGACCTTGTCGTGTGGTTCGAGCCCGACCTGCTGCCCGGCTACGCGTGGTCCTTCCCGCTGCCGGACGGGCGGGCCAACGTCGGCTTCGGCATCCAGCGGGGCGGGAAGGTGGCCCGCATCCAGGACATGGCCGCCATCTGGCGCGAGCTGCTCGACCGGCCCCACATCCGGGAGGTCCTGGGCGACGGCGCCGAGCCCGAGGCGCCGCACAAGGCCTGGCCCATCCCCGCCCGCATCGACGAGGCGGTGCTCACCGGGCGCCGCACCCTGTTCGTGGGCGACGCTGCCGCCGCCACCGACCCCTTGACCGGCGAGGGGATCGGCCAGGCGCTGCTCACCGGCATCCTGGCGGCCGAGGCGGTGCTCGGCGGGCCGGGCCCCGACACGGTGACCGCGACCTACCGCCGGTGGGCGCGGGCCGCGCTCGTGGCCGACCACCGCATGTCCCTGCTGCTGATCCGCGCCGTGCGCCATCGCAGGGGGGTACGGGCGGGGATGCGGCTGGCCGGGGCCACGGGGTGGACCCGCCGCAACTTCGCCCGCTGGCTGTTCGAGGACTATCCCCGGGCCCTGGCGGTCACCCCGCGCCGCTGGCACCGCGGGATGTTCACGGGCGAGGGTGCATACACCACGGAGCGCACCGACGCCCGCTCGGGCACCTGATCTTCGCCTCGACGTCACTCGGGGTTCACATTCCCGCCATTACGCGGACACCGGGCGCGCCTAGCGTGGCCGTTGCGGACACCGGGCTGGTGCGGTCATCCCCCTCGACCGACCCAACGCCCGTGATCCGCCAGTGGCCGACTGCGGCGGTGCGGCCACCCCCAACCAGCATCCGGCGCCCCCGCCCCCCGGGGTGCGCCGGTTGCGCGTATGGCGACGTGTCACGATGCGGCAGTGGAGCGGGTGTCGATCATCGGCAACAGCGGGTCGGGCAAGACCACGCTGGGGCGGCAGCTGGCCGAAGCCCTCGACGCGCCGTTCGTCGAGCTGGACGGGATCTTCCACCAGCCGGGCTGGACGGAGCTGCCGTCGGAGCAGTTCCGCGAGCGCCTGTCCGGCATCGTGGCCGGCGACCGGTGGGTCATCGACGGCAACTACTCGGCGGTCCGCGACCTGATCTGGGGGCGGGCCGACACGGTGGTGTGGCTGACGCTGCCCCGCTGGCTCGTCACCGCCCGGGTGCTGGGCCGCACGGTCGGACGGGGCGTGCGCCGGGTCGAGCTGTGGAACGGCAACCGCGAGCAGCTCCGCAACCTGTTCTCGCGTGACCCCATGCAGTCGATCGTCCTCTTCTCGTTCCGCAACCACCACGGCAGCATCCAACGCTACGGGCGGCGGCTCGCCGATCCCGCCCAGGCGCACCTGCACGTGGTGCGGCTGCGGTCGCGGCGCGAGGTGCGCGCCTTCGTGGATCAGGTGCAGGAGCCGGCCACTTGACCGGCGGGTCAAGTGGCGGTCAGCATCGGACCATGCTGCGCACCCGCCTGACCGACGCCCTCCAGATCGAGCACCCCGTGATGCTCGCGGGGATGGGTGGGGTGTCGTACCACGCGCTGGCCGGCGCGGTCAGCGAGGCGGGAGGGTTTGGCTGCCTGGGCGCCTCCACCATGGGCGACGACCAGATGCGGGCCGAGATCGCCGCGGTCCGCCGCGCCACCGACAAGCCCTTCGGCGTGGACCTGCTCACCGCCCTCCCCCGCGGCCTGGCGGACAAGGTCGACGACATCGTCCGCGGCGGCGGCGCCGCCTTCGTCGCCGGCCTCGGCGTGCCCCGCGACGTGGTGGACCAGTGCCACGCGGCCGGCCTGGTGGTGGTGAACATGTGCGGCAAGGTGCGCCACGCGGTGGCGGCCGTGGACGCGGGCTGCGACATCGTCGTGGCCCAGGGCACCGAGGCCGGCGGCCACACCGGGCGGGTCGCCACCATGGCGCTCGTCCCCCAGGTGGTCGACGCCGTGGGCGACCGCGTCCCCGTCGTGGCCGCGGGCGGCATCGTGGACGGCCGCGGCCTGGCCGCGGCACTGGCGCTCGGCGCCGACGGCGTGTGGGTCGGCACCCGGTTCATCGCCACGCCCGAGGCCCGCAGCGTGCTCGGCTACAAGGACATCCTGCTGCGCAGCCACGAGGACGACACGGTGGTGACCAGGGCCTACACGGGCAAGACCTGCCGGGTCATCGCCAACCGCTACACGCAGCGGTACGAGGACGGCGAGCTCCAGGCCGAGCTCTTCCCCCAGCAGGTCCTCCGCTCCATGAACGACGGCGCCAACCACCTGGGCGGCGACGAGACCACGCCCGGCGTCGACCCCGAGCGCGAGTTCTTCCCGGCGGGCCAGGGCGTGGGCGCCATCGACAGCCTCGTGCCCGCGGCCGACCTGGTGGCGCAGTTCGTGGACGAGGCCGAGGCCGTCCTCGCGAAGCTACGACCCTAGGGCCTGTCCTAGGCGGCCGGCGCGGCCAGGCGCTCGCGGGCCCGCTTGGACCGGTCGAGCAGCAGCGCGGGAACGACCACGCCGTTGACCGTCTTGTCGCCACCCCCGCCGCCGGCCGCCTCGTCGCCGGCCTCGGCCGCGACGGCTGCCACCTCATCGGCGTGGGCAGCCGCGTCCCGGCGCTCGAGCGCGGCCTCGTAGTCACGCGGCCGGGCCAGCGTGGTGCCGTCGAGCGAGCCCACGTCCACGCCGTTGGCGAACAGCACCCGGTAGCGGGTCCACGTGAACCCGTCGACCAGGTAGACGCGGCCCTGCGTGCCCTGCGGGACGCCGGGCAGCGGATCGAGGGTCTTCACGGTCTCGCCCCGGCGGAACTCGTGCGGGGCAACCTTGCGCGCCATGCCCTGATCCTGCCAAATCCCCGTGGGGCCGGGCTATTCGGACAGGTCCGGCTCGTGCGGCAGGCCCAGCACCCGCTCGCCGATGATGTTGCGCTGCACCTCGCCGGTCCCGCCCCCGACGGTGAGCGCCGGGGCGAACAGGAAGCCGTAGGCCCACAGGTCGGCAGGGGCGCCGAGCGGCCCGGCGTCCGCCAGCATCCCCGACGCGCCCGCCAGCTCCTTGGCCACCGCCAACACGTGCTGGCCGTGCTCGTCGGCCAGCACCTTGCGGATCGACGCCTCGGGGCCGGGCGCCTGGCCCCGCACCGCGGCGCTCACCGTGCGCAGGCGGATGAGCCGTAGCACCTCGGCCTCGATGTGCAGGCGGGCCAGCCGCTGGCGCAGCACACCGTCGGTCACGCCCCCCTGCGCTCGCACGAGGTCCAGCAGGTCGGCGGCGGTGGGGCCCCGGCCCCACAGGGCGCCGCCGGAGGACAGCGAGACCCGCTCGTTGCCCAGGGTGACCTTCGCCAGCATCCAGCCGTCGCCGGGCGCGCCCACCAGGCTGTCGACCGGCAGCCGCACGTCGTCGAAGAACACCTCGTTGAAGGTGTGGGCGCCGGTCATCTCGATGATGGGGCGGATCGTGATGCCCGGGGTGTCCATGGGGCAGATGAAGTAGGAGATGCCGCGGTGCTTCGACACCCGGCTGTCGGTGCGGGCGATGAGGATGCCGTACCGGGCGAACTGGGCCAGCGAGGTCCAGATCTTCTGGCCGTTGACCACCCACTCGTCGCCGTCGCGCACGGCCCGGGTCGACAGCGAGGCCAGGTCCGAGCCGGCGCCCGGCTCGCTGAACAGCTGGCACCACAATTCCTCCCCCGCCAAGAGCGGCCGGAGGTAGCGCTGCTTCTGCGCCTCGGTGCCCGCCAGCACCAGGGTCGGCCCGGCCCAGCCGATGCCGATGGGGTTCACCGGCCGGCGCACGCCCGCCCGGGCCAGCTCATCGTCGATCACCAGCTGGTGGACCGGATCGGCGCCCAGCCCCCACGGCTCCGGCCAGTGGGGCGCCACGAGGCCGGCCTCGGCCAGGGCGCACCCCGAGGGGTGGGGATGCTCCGAAAGCCAGGTGCGCACGGCCGTGCGCCTGGGGTCGTCGTCGGCGGGCAGCTCGAAGTCCACGGCCGGAAACCTAGTGGCGTGGCACATTTCACCCTCGGCGGGTCACCCGCTACCCTCCGCCCTCGGCTGCCGACCACGAGGAGCACCCATGCCGGGCTGGAACTTCGCCGACGTCTGGGAGGTCATCGCCGAGCAGATCCCGGACGCCTCGGCCCTGGTGCACGGCCACCGGCGCATCACGTGGGCCGAGTTCGACCGTCGCTCCAACGGCGTGGCCGCGGCCCTGCTCGACGGAGGCGCGGTCGAGCAGGACAAGGTGGCTCAGTACCTCTACAACGCGCCCGAGTACATCGAGTCGATGTTCGCCGGCTTCAAGGCCGGCCTCGTCCCCATCAACACCAACTACCGCTACCAGGACGACGAGCTCGTCTACCTGTGGGACAACGCCGACTGCGTGGCCGTGGTGTTCCACGGGGCCTTCACCGACACCATCGAGCGCATCCGCGACCGGGTGCCGCGCATCGCCACCTGGCTGTGGGTCGACGACGGCGACAGGTTGTGCCCCGAATGGGCCACCCCCTACGAGGAGGCGGCCAACAGCCACGACGACCAGCGGGTCGTGGCCCCCTGGGGCCGCAGCGGCGACCAGCTCCTCATGACCTACACCGGGGGCACCACCGGCATGCCCAAGGGCGTGATGTGGCGCCAGGACGACCTGTTCCGCAACCTCGTGGCCCAGCTGAACCCGCTCTACCGGGACGCCGAGGCCGACCCCGAGATGGTGCGCGACCAGGTCAAGTCCCCGGGCGTGGTGGGCATGGCCGCGTGCCCGCTGATGCACGGCACCGGCCTCTACACCCAGCTGATCATCCTGTCGCTCGGCGGCAGCAGCGTGACGCTGACCTCCCGGCGGCTGGACGTCGAGGAGATGTTCGACACCATCGAGCGCGAGCGGGTCAACCAGATCGCCATCGTGGGCGACTCCTTCGGCAAGCCCATGGTGCGGGCGCTCGACGAGCACCCGCACCGCTGGGACCTGGCCAGCCTGTTCCTGGTGGCGTCGTCGGGCGTGATGTGGAGCGAGGCCAACAAGCAGGCGCTGCTCAAGCACCAGCCCAACCTCATCCTGATCGACGTGTTCTCCTCGTCGGAGGCGCTGGGCATGGGCCAGTCGATCTCGTCGGGCGCCAGCGCCAGCAGCACGGCCTCGTTCCAGCTGGGCGAGAACACCATCGTCATCACCGACGACGGGCGCCGGGTCGAGCCCGGCTCGGGCGAGATCGGGCGGGTGGCCGTGGGCGGCTTCCAGCCCATCGGCTACTACAAGGACCCCGAGAAGACCGCGGCCACGTTCATCGAGTTCGAGGGCAAGCGCTACTCCTGCCCCGGCGACTACGCCATGGTGGAGGCGGACGGCCAGCTCACCCTGCTGGGCCGGGGCTCGGTCGTCATCAACACCGGCGGCGAGAAGGTCTTCCCCGAGGAGGTCGAAGAGGTCCTCAAGACCCACCCGGCGGTGCGGGACGCGGTGGCCGTCGGGGTGCCCGACGACAAGTTCGGCGAGGTGGTGGCGGCCGTGGTCGAGCCAGTCGACGACGAGGACCTCCCCGCGGACCAGCTCATCGCCCACGTGCGGACCAAGCTCGCCAGCTACAAGGCGCCCAAGTACGTGTTCCGGGTGCAGAGCATCGGCCGCGCCCCCAACGGCAAGGTCGACTACAAGGCGCTCAAGGCCTACGCGGCCGACGCCCGCGCCGGCAGCTGACGCGCCACCCCCGCGCCTGGCTCTGATGTGACCGGATGGTGAACGCCGGATAGCGTTCCCCCGTGTCCGAGCCACCCCAGCAGCTGCGACGCCGCTTCCACCAGCAGCTCGACGAGATCGATGTCCTCGTCATCCGCCTGTTCGCGCTCGTCACCGAGAGCGTGACCGCGGCCACCGACGCGCTGCTGGCTGGTGACACAGAGGCCGCGCGCGAGCTGACCGAGAGGGACTGCCTCGTCGACCAGCTGGAGGCCGAGCTCGAAGAGCTCACCGAGCGCGAGCTGCTCACCCAGACGCCCATGGCGGGCGACATGCGCTTCCTGGTCTCGGTGCTGCGGGTGGTGCCCGAGCTCGAGCGCAGCGGCGACCTGGCCGAGCACATCGCGCAGCGCGCCGCCGCCGGGCTGGCCCTGCGCCTGACGCCGATGGTGCGTGGCCTGCTGGAGCAGATGGGGGGTATCTGCTCCAACATGTGGCGCCGGGCCGCGGACGCATGGGTCGAGCGCGATGCGAGCGCGCACGCGGACCTGGACTCGGCCGACGACCAGCTCGACATGCTGCAGGAGCGCCTCGTGAGCGAGCTGGAGAGGGCCGACATCAGCCTGCCCGACGCCCTCCAGACCACGCTGCTGGCCCGGTTCTACGAGCGACTCGGCGACCACGCAGTGCACATCTCCGAGCGCATCCAGTACCTGGCCCGCGGGAGCTCGACCTAGTGCGGTTCCGCCTCGTCCCCAGCGACGATGCCTTCTTCGACCTGTTCAACGACTCGGCCGCCAACGTGGCCGAGTGCGCCCGCCGGCTGCGCGATGTGCTGACGGACCCGACCAACCCCGAAGCCCACGACCAGGTCGCCGCGTGCGAGCGTCGGGGCGACGAGCTGGTCCGCACCATCCTGAGCCGGCTCAACAGCACCTTCGTGACCCCTTTCGACCGGGAGGACATCCACGCCCTGGCCGAGGAGCTCGACGATGTGGTCGACGACCTGCTCGAAGTGTCGCACCGCATGCAGATCAGCGGGATCACCACCGCCCTGCCCGAGCTCAAGGAACAGGCCGACCTGGTCGTCCAGTGCGCGGACGAGACCCAACAGCTCATGACCAGGCTCGAGTCGATGAAGGGGGTGCAGCCCCACCTGGACGCCATCGACCGGCTGGAGAGCGAGGGCGATGCCGTGCACCGCCGCATCCTCGCCCGCCTGTTCGGCGGCGAGTTCGAGGCGCTCGAGGTCATCCGGTGGAAGGACGTCATCGAGTCCATGGAGGCGGCGCTCAACACCCTGGAGGACATCTCCGACGTCGTCGAGTCGATCGTGCTGAAGCACGCCTGACGCGCCCACTGCCCCCACTTCTCCCCATGGACTTCGCCGTCATCTTCGTGATCGCCGTCGCGCTCGGCTTCGACTACGTCAACGGCTTCCACGACGCCGCCAACTCCATCGCCACCGTCGTGTCCACGCGCGTGCTCACGCCCCGGATCGCCGTGGTCTGGGCCGCGTTCTTCAACTTCGTGGCCTTCCTGGTGTTCGGGACCGCGGTCGCATCGACCGTCGCCAACGACGTGGTGGTGCAGAGCGTGCTGTCGATCGGGGTCGTCTTCGCCGGCCTGATCGGGGCCATCGCCTGGGACCTGATCACGTTCTGGCTGGGCCTGCCGACCAGCTCGTCGCACGCCCTCGTGGGCGGCATCGCGGGGGCCGCGGTGGCCAAGGCCGGCTTCGGCGTCCTCATCACCGAGGGCCTGCGCAAGATCGGCGTGTTCATCGTGCTGTCGCCGCTGATCGGCCTGGCCGTGGGCATGCTCATCACGCTGGCGATCTACTGGGTGTTCCACCGCAACCGGAACATCGAGCGCCTCAACCGCGGCTTCCGGCGGGGCCAGCTGGTGTCGGCGGCCGCCTTCAGCCTGGGGCACGGGGCCAACGACGCCCAGAAGACCATGGGCGTGATCCTGGCCCTGCTCATCGCCAGCGGACACCTGGCCCCTGGCTCCAGCACCCCGCTGTGGGTCGTGCTGTGCGCGCACACGGCCATCGCCCTCGGGACGCTCACCGGAGGCTGGCGCATCGTGAAGACGATGGGCTCCAAGATCACCCGCCTCCAGCCCGTCGGGGGCGTGGCCGCCGAGTCGGGGGCGGCCATCACGCTGTTCGCCACCTCGATCGGCGGCATCCCCGTGTCCACTACCCACACCATCACCGGTGGCATCGTGGGCGTCGGTGCCGCCCGGCGGCTGTCCGCCGTGCGCTGGGGCGTGGCCGGCCGGGTGGTGTGGGCCTGGGTCCTGACCATCCCGGGCGCCTTCGCCGTCGCCTGGCTCACGATGCAAGCCGTCGACCTGCTGTCATGAGGGCCTGATGGACCGCCGCGCCGCCTTCTTCCTGCTCGCCGCAATGGTGTGCGCCGCCCCGATCCCGGTGTCCGAGGGCTTCGCCTGGGTAGCGGCCACCGTGTCGGGTGTGTATCTGGTCCTGGCCCTCGGATCGTGGCTCGACGCCCGGTCCCACCGGCGGCTCTAGCCGATTCGGAGGCCCGCAGACCCCGCCTCTAACCTGCGCGGCATGGCTGATCTGGGATTCGACGGCAAGGTCGCGATCATCACCGGCGCCGGCGGCGGCCTGGGCCGCTCGCACGCGCTCGACCTCGCGCGGCGGGGCGCTCTCGTGGTGGTGAACGACCTCGGCGGCTCCGTCGACGGCACCGGCAGCGGCACCACCGCGGCGCAGGCCGTGGTGGACGAGATCGCCGCCGCCGGGGGCGAGGCCGTGGCCAACTACGACTCGGTGGCCACCCCCGAAGGCGGCCGGGCCATCGTGCAGACCGCCCTCGACACCTGGGGCCGGATCGACATCATCGTCAACAACGCCGGCATCCTGCGCGACGCCTCGTTCAAGAACATGGACGCCGACAAGGTGAACCCGGTGCTCGACGTGCACCTGCGGGGCGCCTTCAACGTCACCCAGCCGGCCTGGGACACCATGCGGGAGCAGGGCTACGGCCGCATCGTCAACACGTCGTCCGGCGCCGGCGTCTTCGGCAACTTCGGCCAGGCCAACTACGGCGCCGCCAAGATGGGCCTGGTCGGCCTGACCCGGGTGCTGGCCGTCGAGGGCGCCAAGTCGAACATCAAGGTCAACGCCATCGCTCCCGTAGCCAAGACCCGCATGACCGAGGACATCCTCGGACCGGTGGCCGACAGGCTCCTGCCGGAGATGGTGACGCCGGTGGTGGCGTTCCTGGCCCATGAGAGCTGCCCGGTGTCGGGCGAGGTGTACTCGGTCGGCGGCGGCCGGGTGGCCCGGGTGTTCATCGGCGTGACTCCGGGCATCACCGACACGGCCCTGACCGCCGAGGCCGTGAGGGACCGCTTCGACGAGATCCAGGACGAGGAGGGCTACGAGGTCCCGTCCAACCTCAACGAGGAGCTGATGCTCGCCCTCAAGTCCCTGGGCTAAGGGCGCGGCTGGAGTTGCCCTCGCGGGCCGACCTCGGCGCGCGCCACCTCCGTGCCCGAAGCCGATGAACCCGGTGAACGACTGACCGTCGAGCGCCACCGGGTACCACCGACGCCTCCCCGGCTCTGGGCGACCCGAGTGTCGCCCGTCCTGCCGCGTCCATGGCCTGCAATCGCCCCAGCGAGGCCGCAGGTTTACACCGCCGGCGAGAGCCCGGCCAGGAGCGCGTGCAGCGTGCGGCGCAGCACCGCCCGGGCCTGCGACGCCGAGTCGCCGGCCTCGGCCCGCAGGCTGTCCCACATCCCCCAGGACGCCGTCGCCGCCAGGGCGTCGAGCAGCTCCCGGCGCTCGGCCGGCGGCAGCCCGCTCAGCTCGGGGCTGAACGTGCTCTCCACGTCGCAGCGCAGGAACTCGTTGCCCCGGGCCACCGCCTCCCGGATCTCGGGGGCGAAGGGGCCGTGCACGGCCGCGGCGCGCCGGAACGGCGTCACCGCCTCCAGCAGCGCGGCGCGGTAGCGGGCGAAGGCGTCGACGCGGGCGTCGAGCCCCAGCCCCGGATCCACCGCCACGACCAGCAACGACAGCCGCTCGACCACGCGCTGGACCACCGCGGTGTGCAGCGAGGGCAGGTCGTCGAAGTGCTGGAACACCGACCGCACCGACACGCCCGCCCGCGCCGCGATGCGGGGCGCGGTGGGGCGCACGTCGCCCGCCTCCACCAGCGCGATGCTGGCCTCGACGATGGCGTCGCGGGTGCGGGCAGCGCGTGCCGCCCGCCCGTCGCTCGGCAGTGTGGCCTCGGTCACGGGACCCGGAGATTACCCCGGTGTCATCTCCTGTCGGCCACTCGCCGGCCCCGTTCCTCAAGCGCCGGTCGGAGCTACGGGCGACCCGTGGTGCAGGATCATGCGCCAGTCGCCGTCGATGAGGCGGAACATGTTGACCGCCGCGACCGTGGCGCCGACGTTGTCGCCGATCAGGTTCTCGTCCACCGTGACCCACGCCAGGTCACCCGAGAGGTGTACACGCTCGTCGGTCAGGATGACCTGCAGGTGCTGGGGCCCGCCGAACAGGGCGAACCACGACCCCGCCACCGCCCCCCAGCCGTGCAGCGTCTTCCACCCCGGGTGGGTGCACACGATGTCGTCGGCGTGGTGCCACACGTCGGACATGGCATCGAGGTCGCGGCCCTCGAACGCCTCGTAGAAGGCGCGGTTGGCGGCGAGCACGGCCTCGACGGTGGTGTCCGGCATCGGCCGCCGACCCTATCGGCGGCCGCGCCCGGTTTGGGCGGCCGGGCGGCGCCGCTGCCAGCATGGGCGGATGCCCTGGGTCTCGCCCTCCCCCGTCCCGCCCCCGGGATCGGCACGGCTGGTGCCGTCCTCGGACGGCGTCACGGTCGCGCTCCACGACCTCGGCGGCGAGGGCGTGCCCGTGCTGTTCTGCCATCCGACCGGGTTCCTGGGCATGACCTGGGCGCCGATGGCGGCCGAGCTCGCGGACGTGGCCCACGCCTGGGCGATCGACTTCCGGGGCCACGGCGACAGCACGTCGCCGGCCTCGATGGACTTCGGCTGGGAGGGCATGGCCGACGACGTGCTGGCGGTGCTGGACGAGCTCGGCGTCCCCGCCGGGAGGCTCGTGGGCGTGGGGCACTCCATGGGCGGCACCGCGCTGCTCATGGCGGAGATCCGGCGCCAAGGCACCTTCGCCCGCCTCTGGCTCTACGAGCCGATCGTGTCGCCCTGGCGCGCCGACGAGGGGCCGCGGGTGAACTTCATGGCCGAGGCGGCCCGGCGCCGCCGGCCCTGGTTCCCGGACCGCGAGGCGGCCTACGACAACTTCGCGGCCAAGCCGCCGCTGGACTCGCTCGACCCCGCGGCCCTGGCGGCGTACGTCGCCTACGGCCTGCGGGACCAGCCGGACGGCGACGCGGTGGAGCTGAAGTGCCTGCCCGAGGTGGAAGCCCGGGTGTTCGAGGGAGGCTTCGGCCAGGACACCTTCGCTCACCTGGGCGAGGTGCAGTGCCCGGTCACGCTGGCCGTCGGCGCCGAGGGCGTGGGCCCGGCCGGGTTCGGGCCCCCGGTCGTCGAGCGCCTTCCCCAGGGGCGGCTCGACCGCTTCCCGCACCTCAGCCACTTCGGTCCCATGGAGGACCCTGCGGCGATGGCTGCCGCGGTCCGAACGGAGCTGCGGATCTAGCATCCGCCGCCGCTGTCATACCCCGCGCGTACGCTCCGTCCATGGCGTACGAGGTGCCCGGGTCGCTCAGCCCGTCGAAGGTGGCGTCGTTCACCGACTGCGCGCTGGCCTTCCGGTTCTCGGTCATCGACCGCCTGCCCGAGCCGCCTTCGGTGGCGGCCACCAAGGGCACGCTGGTCCACGCCGCGCTCGAGCAGCTGTTCGTCCTGCCCCCGGCCGAGCGCACCCCGGCCGCGGCCCGGGCGGGGCTGGCCGAGGCCGCGGCGGCGCTGCATGACCATCCCGACTACGTGGGCCTGGGCCTCGAGGGCGACGAAGAAGCCGCCTTCCACGCCGACGCCGAGGCCCTGGTCGACGCCTACTTCCGGCTGGAGGACCCGCGCCGGGTGCGCGCCATCGGGCTGGAGCTGCGGGTCGAGGCCGAGGTCGACGGCATCCGCCTCCGGGGCATCATCGACCGGCTCGAGCTCGACGACGACGGCGAGCTCGTGGTCACCGACTACAAGACGGGCGCGGCGCCGTCCACCGAGCACGAGCGCAAACGGCTGGCCGGCGTGCACATCTACTCGCTGCTGTGCGAGCAGATCCTCGGGCGCCGGCCCCGCCGGGTGCAGCTGCTCTACCTGCGCTCTCCGCTGGCCATCGCCACCGAGCCCACCGACCGCACCACCCGCGGCACCCGCCGCACGCTGGGCGCGCTGTGGCAAGCCGTCGAGCGGGCCTGCGACCGTGAAGACTTCCGGCCGCAGTCGTCCCGCCTGTGCGACTACTGCCCGTTCCACGCCTACTGCCCGGTGTTCGGCGGCGACCCCGACGAGGCGCGCCGCGTGTCCGAGCAGCTGGCCGCCGAGCGTGAGGCCCAGCGGGCGGCCGCCGCAGCCGCCGCCGAGCTCGTGCCCGTCCCGGCGTGAGCGGGGGCCGGGGTTAGGCTCCGCCCGCGTGCCGGAGCCTCTGCATTCCCTCACCCGGGCGGTCGCCCGCTTCGACACCGCCATAGACACGCGGGTCGACGACCTCCGCGGGCATCCCCACCTCGACCGGCTCATGTACGCCGCCTCCGAGCTGGGCGACTTCAGCCTGATCTGGCACCTGGTCAACACCACGCGGGCGCTCGGGCCGGACCGGCGGCTGATCCACGCGGTGCGGGTGGCGGCCATCCTCGGTGCCGAGTCCGCCCTGGTGAACGGGCCGGTCAAGAGCCTGTTCAAACGCCACCGACCCGCCTGGGAGCAGGAGCGGCCTCGCAGATTGCGCCGGCCACGCACGTCCAGCTTCCCCTCCGGCCACGCCTCAGCCGCCTTCACCGCCGCGGGCGTGCTGTCGCAGGGCGACCCCTTGTGGCCGCTGTACTACGCCACCGCCGCGGTGGTCGCCTCCAGCCGGGTGTACGTCAAGATCCACCACCCTTCCGACGTGGTGGCGGGCGCCGTTCTGGGCATCGCCCTCGCTCAGCTGGCGAAGCGTGTGTGGCCGGTCGCATTCGACTGACCGAACGGCGGGAATGCGACGGCCGTCACATCGGTTACCCAGTCGATGACTGAATTCGCCGTCAACTGGGACTACCGCTGCCCGTTCGCCCGGAACGCCCACGAGCACGTCATTGCGGGCCTGAGGGCCGGGGCCGGCTGGGACGTCCGCTTCGTCCCCTTCTCTCTCGGCCAGGTGCACGTGCCGGAGGGCGAGCCCGACATCTGGGTCCGCCCCGACGACGACCGGGGCCTGCTGGCCCTCCAGGCCGGGGTGGTGGTCCGGGACAAGTTCCCCGACCAGTTCCTCAGCGTGCACGAGGCGCTGTTCGCCCTGCGGCACGACCAGGGCAAACACCTCGAGGACCCCGACGAGATCCGCCGCGTCCTGGACAGCAAGGGTGTGGACGCGGATGCGGTCATGGCCGAGATCGCCAGCGGCGCGGCGCTGGAGCAGGTGCGGATCGAGCACACGGCCTCGGCCGAGGACCTCGACGCCTGGGGCGTGCCCACGTTCATGCAGGACGATCGAGCGGTGTTCGTGCGGCTCATGGACCGGCCGCAGGGCGACGGTGAGCTGGCCAAGCGCACCATCGACCGGGTGCTGGACCTACTGGGCGATTTCCCTCAGCTCAACGAGTTCAAGCACACGTCGCTCAAGCGCTAGCGCCGAGCGCCTGCTTCCCTGATCAGCCGACGACGGCGACGTCGTCGCGGTCGCCGCTCGACGAAGGCTGGGCCAGCAGCATTCGCACGTCGAGCAGCAGGTCGGCGACCTCGTTGGAGGACACCAGCTCACGGTGCCCCAGCTCTCCCAGGCCCTTGTCGATGACGGCCAAGGCCTCGCTGATCATCTCGTCGAGGGCACGGGTCTCGGTC